>NZ_JAGPUP010000483.1:0-24734 GCF_018069605.1 Microvirga sp. HBU67558
ATGCCGCTATACAGATGATTGAGGAGCATCTCTTTGGTCAGCGTGCTCCCCTGGCGCTGAGCCAGAAACGCCAGGATCTTGTACTCCGTGCCGGTCAGGTTCACCTGGCGTCCTCCGACCTCAGCCTGCTGAGCCCGAGGTTTGACCGTCAGATCGCCACATTGAAGGACAGCTTCGGTCTGATCGGAGGAGCGGCGGATAATAGCCTGTATGCGGGCGATGAGTTCGTCCTTGTGAAACGGCTTGGTGAGGTAGTCATCGGCACCATAGCCGAGGCCTCTGACCTTGTTCTGGATCCCATCCAGGCCTGAGAGGATCAGAACGGGCGTGCTCACCTTGGCAAGCCGCAACTGGTGCAGGACATCGTAGCCTGACATGTCCGGGAGGTTGAGGTCGAGGAGGATGATGTCGTAATCGGGGAGCCGGCCGAGATCGATGCCGTGCTCGCCCAGATCGGCCACGGAGATCCGGACGTTGAGGCGCTGGAGCATGAGCTCAATGCTTTGGGCGACAGAGATGTCATCCTCGATCAGCAACACCCGCATCTCATCACCTCCCAGAGACCTGAGCCAATGTGAGGGAAGTATGCTCAACGAGGAGTTAACGCTGATGGCACGGGACGCTCTTACTGCGTCGCCCCTGTTTCAAGACTCAGGTGACTTTGCCGGCTAAAGAAATTTGCATATGCTCAAGTAAAATGATGCATATCAGCCGACTCTTGGGCGAACTGTGAATATGTTAACGGAAAGCACTTTGACTATTATAAGTTCATCGTTCGTAAATCGATGTGCTACCAATTCAGCAATGCTAGCGTCTATCTGATTTCGATCAATCCTAAGCCCCTGGATGTTGTGGAGAGCGTCTACGATGCGTGGACGGTGTCATCCTTGAATGCGGTGGTGGTAACGCTCTTCTGCAATATCATGAGCGCGAACGCGCCGTAGCGTTTGACACTCCGACGGGCGCGCTCGCTTTGCTTGCTGGTCTTAAGACACGTTCATCTGCCGCCAGGGAAGCTGAGACGGATGAATATTCCGGAGAAAACGCACAATGTCTTGTCGACCGTAGGTGCGGTGTCGTTGTGCGCCTATCAGAACGGCAGGGCAGCCGAGTTTCATCGTCCACCACTGAGTGAGTTCGTCACGCTGAGAGGGACTGTCAATCACGCTATCTCGGACAGACACAACCCCAAAAGGCGATGCCTTGGCCTCGTACCAGAGCGAATTGCCAAGTTGACATCTTTATTCCTTCTATGGCGAGTGAGCCCAAGCCGCAGGCTTGGGCTTGGGGTTACGCTGCATTGAGAAGATCTGCGGGCATCCAAGTCGGGCTGTTAGCCGATGCCTTCATGATCTCAATGCTTCGTTCGCAGTCCCTGCGGCTCTTGTAGCCTTCGCTGCTCACCGCAATGGTTTTGCCGTTGCTGGCCTCATAGGTCCAGCGCCACTCACCACGAGAATCCTTGTACATCCAGTACGAGGGGTACACACGATTTGCCATATAAGGCTCCATAGGTCCTGAGTTGACCGGAGCTCAACATCGCAATACATACAAGCTGTCCAAGCGAAGTATCCATTGGATGCTTAGCCCCGACTGCGACGGAGGACTTGCCGTCGAAGTTGGGAACAAACGCCCCGCCGCCACAGCGGGGCGTTTGTTTAAAATGGTATGTCATCGTCGAAATCTCCCGATGACTTTTCGGGCTCAAGATCCCACTCGTTATCGTTCTCGACAGGATTTTGCGGTTCTTTTCCGCGGCCACTGCTGTGCACATAGTGGCGTCCTGCCTCAGTCAGTTGCCATCCTACTGGCCGCACGAACTCCACACGTTCGTCGCGGGATAGATAACCTGCCAAGGTTGCATTTCGGTTCTGTCCCGCGATTGTTAGTCCTTCGATTTCAATAAGATCTGCGAGTTTGCCGATTTCAATCGGCATATCGTTGAAGAATAAGATCTCGACAGCCTTATCAACTAACGCGCGCGATCTGCTAACTCTTCCTTGGGCTCGTGGCCGAGCCACTGCAGTGGCTTCAATCCCACTGTATCGCTCCAAGGTTTCGATAAATCCGCGGAGTTTGATTTGCTCTGCTCGCGCTCGCTCCATCGCTTCAAGCGCGCGGGCTTCTGCAGCTTCTTGCTTTGCAAGGTCCGCTTTTGCTCGGGCTATTAGCTCTTCTGGACTAATCACGAATCGGCTCTCAAGCTCTCACTTCATAGCAACAAAAATACCTAGTAATCACTTCACGTCAATAGTGCTGTGATGAAAAGCAGCCTTTTGAAGTGACTGATGCGGACGGTAGTAGTTATAACGTGTAGCGAGCGCTTGGCATTGAAAGGCGCTGAGAATAACGTCGGATTGGATGCTCACTCTTGATCCAAATCGCAGGGTTTGTTGCACAAACGTGTATTCTCCTCAGACTAGGACTGAGCTCGACGCCCTGGAGCAAAAAGGGGAGCTCGCAATTGAATGGTATAACATTTCGCATAACATTTTTTATGGAACTAGCTGTCATCTCTGCGCATCTGGCTACGCAGGAGCGAGCCGGCCCCCAAAAACCTTATGCGAGGGACTGCGTATCACCATCGATTGCGATTGCTTGGCCTGAAATCGTTCTCCCACGAGGCGAGCACAGGAACACGATCTGATCGGCAATCTGCTGCGGCGTCACTGCGGTTCGCAGAGAGACGTGTCGGAGGAACTCGTCCTGCATCTCTTCATAGCTGATGCCGCGTGCCTGAGCCTTGCTCCCGACCACGCGGCGGATCCGATCCCCCTCCACGACGCCCGGAAGAATGGCGTTGACCCGAATCCCGAGCGGCCCCAACTCCATCGCAAGAGTTTTGGTGAATCCCACCACCGCCCATTTCGATGCCGCGTAGGGCGAGCGCAGAGGAAAGCCGAATCGTCCCGCGGCGGATGAAAGATTGACGATGGAGGCGTTGTCACTCTCGCGCAGGTGCCGGACAGCCAGACGGGCGCAGTTAAACTGCCCTGTGATGTTGACCTGAAGCGTTCGGTCCCAATCCTCGGGATCGACTTCATCTACCTGCGCCGTTGGCCCCGCGATCCCGGCATTGTTCACAAGAACATCCAGCCCACCGAGAGCATGAAGGGCTTCCTCGAAGAGGAGGTTCACGTCTGTCCGGTTCGCAACGTCGGTCCGGGACCGGGTCACGTCCGGATCGCTAGTCGCCAGAGAGGCGAGTGCCGCATCATCAATGTCGCAGGTATGCACCCTTGCCCCCTCGCGGACGAAGCTTCTGGCAATCTCCAGGCCGATACCCCCGGCTCCAGCGGTCACGAGAACGCGCAAACCCTGAATTCCTAAATCCATTGCTGTCACTTTCCATTGCCGAAGCGGTCTCTCTTCGTCATGACGTGCGATCATGGGTTGGTTCGCAGGCAGACGAGGCAGGTTTACCCAGCCCCGTCCGCACCTGCTGCGATCAGCCTTTCACGAGAGGGCAGCCGCCTTCGCTCATTGGGCGGAACGCCTGATCAGCCGGAATCGTGGCAAGAAGCTTGTAGAGGTCCCAGCTCCCCTCGGATTCACTCGGCTTCTTGACTTCGAACAGGTACATGTCATGGATCTTACGGCCGTCCGGGCGGATCTTGCCCTTTCCGAACAGTGGATCGTCGGTGGGCATCTCCTTCATCTTGGCCATGACCTTCGCCGTGTCCTTATCCTTCAAGGCTTCAACAGCCTTGAGATAGTGAAGCGCACCGGCATACACGCCTGCATGAACCATGGTCGGCATCTTGCCTCCATTCTTCTCGGCAAAACGCTTCGACCAAGCTCGAGTCTGGTCATTCTGGTCCCAGTAGAACGCCTCCGTCATCACCAGACCCTGAGCCACCTGAAGCCCCAGGGCGTGAACGTCGGTGATGAAGACCAGGAGTCCGGCGAGGCTCTGGCCACCCTGGACGATTCCGAACTCCGCCGCCTGCTTCATCGTGTTGACAAAATCGCCACCAGCATTCGCGAGGCCGATCACCTTGGCCTTCGACGATTGTGCTTGCAGGAGGAAGGATGAGAAATCTTGGCCCGGGAATGGATGGCGCACGGTTCCGACGACCTTGCCGCCCGCCTTCGTCACCAAGGCCGACGTGTCGCGCTCAAGCGCGTGTCCGAACGCGTAATCTGCCGTGAGGAAGAACCAGGTATCCCCTCCACGTTTCACCATCGCGCCGCCCGTCCCGTTCGCGAGCGCCCAGGTATCGTAGGTCCAGTGAACGGTGTTGAGCGAGCACTGTGCTCCTGTCAGATCCGAGGTGCCGCCACCTGAATTGATCAAGATCTTGTTCTTCTCGCGGGCGATGCCGTTCACGGCGAGGGCCACTGAGGAGGTTGGGACATCCAGTATGACGTCAACGCCATCCTGATCGTACCATTGCCGGGCAATGCTGGCGCCGATGTCCGGCTTGTTCTGGTGGTCTGCGGCGACGATATCGACCTTGATGCCCTTCTCGGCCGCTTTGAAGTCCTCGACGGCCATGCGGGCTGCGATCACCGATCCTTCGCCGGTCAGGTCGGAATAAACGCCAGAACGATCATTCAAGACGCCCAGCTTGACTGAGGTCTGCGCCTGGGCCGCTCCTGTCATGGCCAAGGCGGCCAGAGCACTGAGAACATAACGCGTCTTCATTGTTTCCTCCCTTTTTAGGACATCCATCTTAGGCACGCATGTGGGTGATTGAAAAGGCAGGCGACAAGCTCGCACAATGCATTGGCGGCGAAGCGTCCGAACGCCTTTATGTCTGACGGCTTATCTGCGGCAGCCCGTTGGCCGCACAGTTCTCAGAAAGCGGTGTTATCCGACCCTTTTGTTTGGAGCATGTTGCGCGCCTCGTCCGGCGTAGCGATGGCGAGGGAAAGCTCCTCAAGGATGCGGCGGATCTTGCGGACCTGGTCGGCATTGGATGGTGCGAGTTCTCCCTTGCCTAGATAGAGATTATCCTCCAGGCCCACCCGTACATGGCCGCCGAGGATGGCTCCCATGGTGACGAACGGCAGCTGATGCCGGCCGGCGGCCAGGATGGAGAGATAGTAGTCGTTGCCGAACAGGCGGTCGGCTGTCGCCTTCATGTGCATGAGGTTCTCGGGCTCGGGACCGATGCCGCCGAGAGTCCCGAAGATGGCCTGCACGAAGAAGGGCGGCTGCACGAGTCCGTGGTCGGCAAAATGGGCGAGGTTGTAGAGATGGCCGACGTCGTAGCACTCGAATTCGAAGCGGGTGCCGAGCGCACCCAGTTCGGTCATGCCCCGTTCGATCTGCGCGAAGGTGTTCGGCAGGATGAAGTCCTTGGTCATCTCCAGGTAGGGCTTCTCCCAGTCGTTCTTGAACGACGCGATGCGTCCGCCGGCGCCCGAGATGTTGAAGTTGAACGATCCCATGTTCATGGAGGCGATCTCGGGCTGCGCCCATTTCGCAGCTGCGAGGCGCTCGTCGAGGCTCATGCCGAGGCCGCCGCCGGTGGTGATGTTCACGATGGCGTTGCAGCCCTCCTTGATTGCAGACAGGAACTGCTTGAACACGTCGGGGCTCTGCGTCGGGCGGCCGGTTTGCGGATCTCGTGCATGTAGGTGAAGGATCGCGGCACCGGCTGCCGCTGCATCAAGGGCGCTCTCGGCGATCTGCTGCGGCGTGACTGGCAGATACTGCGACATGCTCGGAGTATGGATTGATCCAGTGACCGCACAGCTGATGATGACTTTTTCCGATCGCTTCATCGAAACCTCTGGAGCCGGACTCCGCTTCGTCGTCGGGAGCATCCGTGCTTAAGACACTTTGAGCGTGATCCCACCGTCGACAACAAGCTCAATGCCGGTAACGTACCGCGCCTCGTCGGACGCGAGATAGAGCGCCGCGTTCGCAACATCCCAGGCATCCCCCATGTGACCCATCGGGACCTGGGCCTCCCGGGCCCGCCACATTGCCTCGACATCGCCGCTCGCGTAGCTGCTGGCGAGGCCCGCCGATTGCTCGACCATCGGCGTCTTCATGAGCCCCGGCAGAATGGCATTCACGCGGATCTTCCTTGACGCGTATTCGACGGCGGTCGTGCGGGTCAGATGGTTCATGGCGGCCTTCGTCGCATAGTAGGTCGAGTAAGGGACGCCCGTGTACCGGATCGAGGCAATCGAAGAGATGTTGATGATCGAGCCGCCGCCCTGACGCTCCATGATCGGGATCACATGCTTCATTGCAAGGTAGCAGCTCTTCAGGTTGATGGAGAAAACCCGATCCCACGTCTCCTCCGACAGCTCGACGACGCCGCCGACCTGAACGATGCCGACATTGTTGTCGAGCACGTCGATTCGCCCGAACCGCTCCAGACAGGACGCCACGACGCGCTCCACGTCTGCCCCCTTCGAGACATCGGCTTGGCAAGCCTCCGCTTCACCCCCCCCGCCCTGGATGATCTCGACCGTCTCGCGGGCCGCTGCCTCATTGAGGTCGACGCACAGCACGCGTGCCCCTTCCCGCGCGAACAGAACGGCTGTCGCCTTGCCGTTGCCCCAACCCGGTCCGCTCGACCCGGCCCCCATCACCAGAGCTGTCTTCCCCGCAAGCCGTCCCGTCATCACCTTTATCCTCTTCCGTGATCGTTCAGGCCCCTCGAACGCCCCTGCGGGCGTCAAGGGCTCGAAGCTCGGTCTTTACGACCTTGCCATAGTTGTTCTTCGGCAGGGACTGGAGCTGCACATAATCCTTGGGTCTCTTGAACCGGGCAATCCGCTCAAGGCACAGTTGATCGAGTTCGTCCGGCGTGGCCTCGCCGACGAAGTAGGCCACGACAACCTCGCCCCATTCCGGATCGGCCCGGCCGATCACCGACACTTCACGCACACCAGGGTGGATGAGCAGCACCTCCTCCACTTCGCGCGGATAGATGTTCGAGCCGCCTGAGATGATCACGTCCTTTGATCGGTCCTTGAGCGTGAGGAAACCCTCATGGTCCAAGGCACCGACATCTCCCGTCCAGAGCCAGCCGTTGCGGAGCGTTCTGGCAGTCGCATCCGGGTTCCGCCAGTAGCCCAGCATGACGGGAGCCCCTCGCACCACGATCTCCCCACTCTCGCCATGTGCCAGGGGCCGCCCTTCCTCATCGACAACCTGGACTTCGACGGACGATTGGGCCGTTCCCACGGATCCCAGCCGTTCCCGCCACCGTGGATGCGCACGGTCAGCGATCAGGTCACGCTGCAAGGCCGTGATGGTCATGGGGCTTTCGCCCTGGCCGTAGATTTGGACGAAGCGGGCCCCCATCACCGCCACGGCATCCTCGATGTCCGCCAGGTACATCGGCCCGCCGCCGTAAACGATTGTCCGGAGTCCGGTGCCTTCGCTCCCGACGCTTTTCGCATGGTCAACCAGCCGCCGCACCATGGTAGGTGCCGCGAACATCGAAACGCCGTCCAGCGCCGCTCCGAGTTCCAGGATCTCGGCAGGGTCGAAGCCCTGGGACTCCGGGACAACGTGGCGGGCGCCCCGCAGCACGTGCATGAAATTGTAAATCCCCGCGCCGTGAGACATGGGCGCAGCATACAGGGCCGCGTCCGTCGGCCGGACCTCGTCAACGTCGACGAAGTAGGAGAACGCCATGGCGTGCAGGTTGCCATGAGACAACATCACGCCCTTGGGTTTTCCTGTGGTCCCGGATGTATAGAACAGCCACGCGAGATCATCCCGGCCGCGCGGCAAAAGCGCCGCAAACACCTCGTGTCTGTAAAGCGCTTGGAATTCAGGGCTGTCCACCGAGACCGCAGGCACGCTGCATGAGGCTCCGGCCAGGATCGGCGGCAAGTCGGCTGCTTCATCATCGATGAAGACGACCTTGGCCTCCGCATCGCCGATGATCCAGGCTGCCTCGTTGGCATGCAACTTGTAGTTGATCGGAACCGCGACGGCGCCGACAGCCCACGCAGCGTACAGCAGCTCAAGATATTCAGCGCGGTTCGCCAGGAAGAGGGCAACGCGGTCGCCCGGACGCACTCCCAACCGGCTATGAAGAGCTTCGGCCAAACGCATCACCCGTTCGGCGAAGACGGAATAGCTAGCCAACACATAGGTCCCACGGAGAAGCGCCGGCGCCTGCGGCGAGCGCATTGCCGTGCGCATCAGCCATTCACATAGGTTCATGCGGAACTCTCTTGAAGCATCGCTGCCGCCAAAATCCCTCCGGTCAGGCTATCAAACCGCGGGGGCCGGAACAGTTTACCAAAAAGTCTAACTGGCACCTGACAGGCCGCGCGCCCGTTCAATCCGCCGCGTCAGAATGCGGAATTCGTCGAAGAGCGGAGCTACCGATCCTCCTGCCGCCATACCCGCAAAGGCACGCAGCGTTATCGATAATCCGGTCCGAGCCGCTTGGCGACACCAGAAACTGCGCACCCGCGGCCTGGGCCTGATCCAGTTGCGCTGGTGTGACGATGGGGTCCGCCTCAACGGTCACCTTCGGCACGCTGCCGGCAATGGCCCTGATGCAATTTAACGCCTGCGGGGGCCCGCCGCGTCGGTTCAACTACAGATGGCGACTGCCGGATCCTCGAGCGTCAGTACTGGTATGATCGAGGATCCGGCGAGCATGCCGATCCCGCTCATCGGATGAACTGATCGACGTAGTCCGCTCCGAGCCCGTTCTGGGCGTAGTGGGCGCGGCACTTGTCGATGCGGGTGAAGACGTCGTCGAAGCCCGTCGTTTTGCCGTCGGGATCGACGTAGATCATCGCGCCATTCACCTGGAACAGCGTGATCATCTCCTCCACGTGCGGATCGACCACGAGGGTGTGCGTCTCGCCCGGGGCCTCATAGGCGTAAGATCCTTCCTTTGCCACCCAATCATGCTCGAGATACCGCCATTCACCCTTCAGCACGAAGGCATGAACGGGTTGGGGATGACGGTGGCGGGAGAGGACGCCCGACTTCCGGACCCGCAGCAGGTTCATCCAATAACCACGGGACGCGGCGAGCAGCAGCGGGCGGAACCACACATTCTCCTCAACCGGCACCCAGATGCGCTCGTCGGTCGGGATCGCGTTCGGAATAACGAGCTCGGGTGGCGACTCCTTGGGCTGTGGGTGCTTGTAGGGAGCCCATTTGTCATTGGCGGGGGTCAGATCGGGTGTGCTCATGGCATTTCCTTTGCAGTTTCCTTGGCGTTCATACGGTGAGGTAGCCGCCGTCCACCGGCAGAATTGTCCCTGTCACGAAGCGGGCTGCGGGCGAAGCCAAGAATACGGCGGCTCCCGCGACCTCGTCCGGTGTCCCCCACCGGCCCATGGGGGTCCGGGACAGGATGGGACCGCTGCGCTCGGGATCGTCCTGGAGGGCTTGCGTCAACAGCGTCGCGATCCAGCCTGGCGCAACGGCATTGACCCGAACGCCCTCCCCGGCCCAGGCCGCGGCCAAGCTTTTGGTGAGCTGGCCGATGCCGCCCTTCGAGGCGCTGTAGCCGGGCACACGCGCTCCCCCGAAGAACGTCAGCATGGACGCGACATTGACGACGCATCCTTGCGCCTCAACCAGTTTCGGCTTGGCGGCGGAGGAAACCCGCATGGTGCCGGTCAAATTGATTGCCACCACATCCGCGAAGACATCCGGGTCATGCTCCTGGTCGCGCCGGATGACCCCGGCCGCGTTGATCAGGATATCGAGCCGTTCCAACTTGGCGATCAATGCAGCAATGGCCGCCTCATCGCGAACATCGAGCACGGCGAATTCGATCCCCGTCGTGTCAAACTCGGCTGCGGCCCGAGCCCGCTCAGCCTCACTTGCGCCGGTCGCCAGGACACGGGCGCCGAGCCTGTGAAAGGCGAGCGCCGCACCAAGTCCGATCCCGCTGGTGCCACCGACGACCAAAACCTGGCGGTTGTCGAAAAGCCCCGGGGCAAAAGCATCCGTTATGCTGACCATGACGACAGTGCCTCCTGAACCTGGGACGCCGTTGGAATGGGATCGACGGCTCCGTAACCGGTCGTCGACAGGGCGGCGGCGACGGCCGCATAGCGTCCCGCCGTGGCAATGTCGTCTCCGTTGACAAGGCGCGTCACAAAGGCTCCGCCAAACGTGTCGCCCGCGCCGGTTGCATCAATGGCATTGACGGGAAAAGGTGCAATGCGGTGTCGTTCGTCCGCATTCGCAACAATTGCGCCCTTGGCTCCCAGCTTCAAGGCGACTATCTTGGCGCCACGCATCAGGGCAAGGTCGACGAGCTTGTCCGGATCCTGAATCCCGGTCAGCAACGCGACGTCGTCAAAGGACGGCAGGCAGATGTCGCACAATCCCATCATGTCGAGGATCGTCGCCCGTGCGCGGTCCTTCGACCAGAGCTTCAGACGCAGGTTCGTGTCGAACGATACGAGCCGGCCCGCCTTCTTCGCCACCTCGACTGCCGCGTAGCCGGCATCGCAGGCCGACGCCGAGATGGCGAGGCTGATGCCTGACAGGTGGACCACCTGGCCGGACGCGAGATAGTCGCTGGGAATATCGGTAGGCGTGACACGGCTTGCGGCCGACCCGGTCCGGAAGAAGGTGAAGTGATGGCCTTGCTCATCGTGATTGACGAAGTAGACAGCGGAGGGAGCGGATGGGTCGATCTTCACCTGGTCTGCATCGACGCCTTCCCGGCGCCACAGGTCGAGGAACATCCGGCCGTAAACGTCGTCGCCCAGAGCGGTGTAATACCCGGTCCACGCCCCCTGCCGGGCCGCCGCGACGGCGAAGTTGGAGGTGTCACCGCCATAGCCCTGGAGGTAGGAGCGCCCGCCGCCCTCCTTGGTCTGGTTGAATTCGATCATCGGCTCGCCGAGGGCGATAATGTCAAGAGGCATCCATCGTGCTCCGATCGGTAAGGGGCCGGCCACCGCAAGCATAGCGGTGGCCGAGAGAGTTCACTGGCTGAGATAGGGCTTGCCCACCCCTGGGATCTTCCAGATCCGGAAATTCGGCGTGGCAGGGTTCTCGAAGTTCATGTCGCCATCCACCCAGACATTGAGATGGTTCGAGACCACATGAAGCGCTCCGTCGGGTCCCCACGCCAGCGTGTCGGGCCAGGACATCTCGGGATGATGAACGAACCGCTCCAGGCGACCCGTCCGGGTATCGAATTTCATGATACCGTTGAGCTGGAGCGCCGTCAGGTACAGGTTTCCATCCCGGTCCGCCGTGAGGCCGTCGGTGTTGGACGGCAGCGTGGTGACCCGTTTCACCCTCGCCTGCACTTCGGGCTCCGACAGGGACGCATCCCGCAGCGACGCCGTGTCGAGCGACCAGAGGGTGTTGCCGGTGAGATTGGTCCAGTACAGCGAGCCCTTGTCGCCGGAGAGCGCGATGCCGTCGGCCCCGGTCAGCATCGGACTGCCCTTCAGCACCGGACGGTTGTCGATGTTGAAGAAGAAGTTCGGCTCGTTGTTGGTGAACATGGTCCGGTCAAGAACCCGCCGGGCCTTGTTGGCCTTGGAGTCGTAGACGATCAGTCCACCGTGCAACGGATTGCAGAAGATCCCGCTGTCGGTGATGTAGGCAAAGCCACTGTCGTTATCGACGGCGACGTCGTTGAGGAACGAGCATTTCTTGTCTGAATCGGCCTCTGAGAACTCGTAGCGCTGAATTTCCTTGTTGGCCTTGAGATCCCACAACACCAGCTTCTCGTCACCGGGATTCGAGGGCGCTCCCGCGATGTGCCCCTGGTCGAGGATCCACATCACGTCGTTCCGGTCGATCTCGAACCCGAGGACGGCTTTCAAGCCCCTCGGATTCGCGGGATCGTTCAGTTCCTCGGAGGGGAACGGCTGGAGAGCCCACTTTCCGTCCTTCTGCACGAGCTTAGACAGAGTCGCAGGGATCTCCCTGCCGCCCCACCGCGCCGTCGACACGTAGATCGTGCCCTCGCTGTCGACCTTGGCGCCCTGCAAGAGGGCCTTGCCGTGGATCTTCGATTGCCGCCAGGCATCGGCGATCTTCGCGTCCTTCACATCGTAGGGGAGGCTGTTCCATTCGGCGACGACCTCGACCTTCGGGCTCTCGGCATTCGCCGCCGAGTGCAAGACAGTAGCAGCAACCAGGACGGCTGCGAGTGTGCTTATGCGCATGATTGTCCTCCCCTTCCCTTCCATGGTGAGCCGTCAGATGCGGCCGTACTTGGCAAGTCCCTGCCGGAGCGAGCGTTCGGCAATGATGAGCTTCGCCTGCTCGTACTCGCGCCGGTCGATGTCACGGGCCATCTCGAGCACCGCCTCGGCATGCGCCTGCGGCACGACCACGACACCGTCGATGTCCGCGACGATGATGTCGCCGGGATGGATCCACACGCCGCCGATCTGGACCGGCACTTGGGAGGCCAGGGTCTTGAAGCGGCCGAGTGTCGTGCCTGGAGAAACGGCGCGCGCGAAAATCGGAAAATCGTAGTCGCGGCGGATCTCCTCGATGTCGCGCACGCCGCCGTCCAAGATGGCGCCCACGTGGTTGTTTGCGACGGCGCCGGCGGTCATGAGACCACCCCAAACGGCGAGGTTCGCCTCGCCGCCGGTGGCAATGCAGATGACCGAGCCCGCCGGCGCCTCATCGATCAGATCAAGCGCATGGGTCGGGGGTACGAACTCGGCGGCGGGGCCCTCCAGGACGGTGGCGGCGGGGCCGACGACGCGCTTCGCATTGATCCGCGGCACGATCGCGTGGTCGAGATAGCCGCGAGTTCCGGCGATCTTGTCGACGGCGTCGGCGACGGACGCCGTCGCGACGGCCCTAAAACCTTCCAGAAGTTCATTGAGTGCCATTCTTGTCTCCTATGGTGGTTGAATGATCAGGCCGCTTCGGTGTCAGACCAGCGGTTGGTCCAGTTCAGCGGCGGCTGGCCCGAGAGAATGCGGGCCACCTCCTCGGCTGCCTTGCGTTGCAGTTCGGCCACCGACTCCTCCGAGTACCAGCCGGCATGATCGGACAGGACCACGTTCGGCAGCTTGAGGAGCGGGTTGCTGGTGCTTGGTGGCTCGGTCTCGAGCACGTCGAGCCCGGCTCCAAAGACACGGCCATTCTGCAAGGCGGCCACAAGGGCTTGCTCATCGATGAGAGCACCGCGGCTCGTGTTCACGATGATTGCCGTCGGCTTGAGAAGCGCGAGGTGCTCCGCATTCAGAAGGTGCCGGGTCTCCGGTGTCAGTGGTGCATGCAGGGAGAGATAGTCGGCCTCCCGGCACAGGGCTTCAATCGACGCGGCTTCGACGCCGTGCGGTAAGTCGGCGTAAGGGTCGGAAGCCAGGACGCGCGAGATGCCGAACCCCCGCATCTTGCGTTCGAATGCCTGTGCGATGCGGCCGTACCCGATCAACCCAAGGGTCTTGCCTGCCAGACGGTGCATCTTCTCCCTGGATCCGGAGTACCAGCCGCCGCCGCGGACATAGGCGTCGCGGCTCGGAACGCGCCGTGCCACTGCAAGGAGCAACGCCATCGCGTGATCGCTCACGTCCTCGGTGCCATAGTCCGGGACATTCGCGATGTAGATTTGGCGAGCCGTCGCCGCATCGCGGTCGATGTTGTCGACACCGATACCGTAGCGAACAATTCCCTTCAGACGCGGCGCTGCGGCGATCGCGGCAGCGGTCACGGGCGACTCCCGCACCAACACCGCATCCGCGTCGCGGATGGCGTCAACGACAGCCTGGGCATCGCCGCGGCAAGGCACAAGCATCGGCTCGGCCCCAACGCGGGCCAGCACCTCGCGCTCGACGTCGTATTGATCGTAGCCGTCGTCGATGATCGTCACGCGGATCATAAAGACCTCTCTCTAGAGTGGCGTTCAGGCCTCGCAGGTTGCGGGACCTGAACGCAGACGGGGGAGCGCGCCTCACATGCCTTTTTCGGCTTGGGCCGTCGCATCGATCAGCTTGCCGACGATGTCCTTGCCGACCTCCTTCTCGAGGTAGGCGCGAACGGGCGGCTGCGCGACCTTGCGGAACGCGTCAACCTGGTCCGGGGTGAGTTCGGTCACCGTCATGCCCTTGTCGGACAGGATCTTGCCGGCATTCATATCCTGCTCGGCGGTGAGCTTGCGGTGTATATCCTTCGCGATCACCACGGCCTCGTCGAAGGCCTTCTTCTGGTCTGCCGTGAGGGATTGATAGAAGTTGTCGCTGACCAGGTACGCGTGCAGAGAGTAGACGTGCCCGTCCAGGGTCACGTGCTTCTGGCTCTGGTAGAGGCTGGCCGCGAGGATATTGGTGACACCGTTTTCCTGTCCGTCGACGGTTCCCTGAGTCAAGGCGGCAGGCAGTTCCGCCCAGTCGATGGCCGACGGGCTCGCACCGAGACTCTTCACGAGCTCGATGAACACGGGGCTCGGCTGAACCCGCATCTTCATGCCCTTGAGATCGTCCGGCTTGGTAATCGCCTTCTTGGAGTTGGTGAAATGGCGGATGCCATTGTCGGCATATGCCATGAGCCTGATGCCGGTCTCCTTCAGCATGCCGTCCGCAAACTCCTTGCCGAACGGACCGTCGAGAACGGACCACGCGACCTTCTGGTTCTTGAACAGGTACGGCAGCGCGAAGATGTCGAAGGTCTTGTACATGCTGGAGATGCCGCCGTCATGGACGACAGCGACCTCGACGGAGCCGAAGCGCAGACCCTCCAGGACCGTCGTTGCGTTACCGAGCTGACCGGCAGGGTAAATCTCGACCTTCAGGGCGCCGTTCGTTTTCTCCTCGACGTGCTTCTTGAAGGCCAGCGCAGCGGCATGCTTCGGCTGGTCCTCGCGGCCAGGCTGGAAATGGGTGTACTTGATCGTCTTGACGGCCTGGGCCCATGCGGTTCCCGATCCGGCGATCAGGACGGCCGTTGCGACAGTCGCGAGCAGTGTCTTGAACATTGCGTTTCCTCTCCTTCTTGTGGACTTCGTTATTTCAGGTAGCCGAAGGCGTTCGGCAGCCAGGTGCTGAAGCCGGGCACCAGGGTCAGCAGGGCAAGGACGGCAATCTCGGCGCCGAGCAGCGGCCAGAGCTCGCGCACCAGCGCGTTCATCGGAACCTTCGTGACGACGGAGGTCACGAACAGGAGTCCCCCCACCGGCGGCGTGATCATCCCGAGCGTCAGGTTCAGAATGACGATCATCGCGAATTGCAGCGAGTTGATGCCGATGGCGTCCGCAACCGGCGCAAGGATCGGCACCAGGATCATGATGCCCGGCAGCGGCTCCATGAAGATGCCGAACAGCAGCAGGAAGACGTTGACCGCCACAAGGAAGCCGATGGGGCCGAGGCCGAGCGAGACGATGAACTCCGACACGGCCTGAGGAATTTGCAGCACCGTCAGCGCCCAGGCGAATGCTTCCGACGTCGAGATGATCAGCATGACCGAGGCGGTCATGACGGCCGTGCGCACGAGGATGGCCGGAATCTTGTCGAAAGTCAGCGTGCGGTAGATGAAGCGTCCGGCCACCCAGGCGTAGAACACCGCGACCGCGGAAGCCTCGGTCGGGGTGAAGGCGCCCGTATGGATTCCACCGAGGATGATGAACGGCAGCATGAGGGCGGGAAGTGCCCGCCAGGCGATCAGCACGAATTCGCGGAGCGAAGGACGTGCGTCGCCGGCACGATAATTGCGGCGCACCGAGATCCAGTGGTTCACGAGCAGGAGCGCCGCCGCGATCATCAGGCCCGGCACGATGCCTGCCAGGAACAGGCCCGTGACGCTCACACTGTTGTCGGTCAGGGCATAGACGACCATGATGATCGACGGCGGAATGATGGGCCCGACGATGGCGGCGGAAGCCGTCATCGCGGCGGCATAGGCGGGATGATAGCCCGTCTGGCGCATCATCTTGGTAATGAGCGATCCCGGGCCGGCGGCGTCGGCGAGCGCGGATCCGCTAATGCCGGAGAAAAAGGTCATCGTCAGGATGTTGGCGTGACCGAGACCGCCGCGGATGTGCCCGACACAGGCGGAGGCAAAGCGCAGCAGCACCTCGGTGAGACGCCCGCCCGACATCATCTCGGCGGCGAGGATGAAGAACGGGATGGCCAGCAACGGAAAGCTGTCCAGACCGGCGAAGAACTTCTGCGGGATCAGCATGGCCGAGAACCGGCCATCCCAAACCACAGCAATCAGGGTTGCGAGGCCGATGGTGATGGCGATGGGAACGCCGACCGCCATGGTGAAGAGAAAGGTCGAGAAAAGTACGGCGGTCATAGGACGCTCATCTCCGCAGCTTGGGCCTGCTCCTCGGCGGTCACGTCGTGCGTCAAGGTTTTCCGGGCGGTCAGGAGGACATGGGCAATCATCAGCACGGAGCCTGCGGGGATGGCGAGATACACGGCGCCGAGAGGCAGCCTCAGCACGGCGGTCTGCTGACGCCATGCGAACATCGCGTAGCGCCATCCGAGCCAGGCCACGGCGGCAAAGAAGCCGATGACCGCGACGAGAACGAACAGGCGGAGGATCCTAGCCCCGAATGCGGGAAGCGCCTGCTGAAGGTTGTCGATGGCGATGTGAGCGCCCTCGCGCATCGCCAAGCCGGCGGCCAGCCACGCGAGCCAGATCATCAGGTAACGGGTGAGTTCCTCGACCCAGCTCAGCGAGATGCCGAACAGGTAGCGGAGCGCGACATTGGCGAAGACGAGCACGGCCATGATGGCCAGCATCGCGCCTACGGCAAAGCGGTTCGCGCGGACGAGGCCGCGGTCAAATGTTTCCAATGGATTTCCTCCCTGATGAGGGGCCGGCCGTCTTCTGCGGCTCTGGCGTGTAAAGTCTAATATATCACATATGACAGGCTTGCAAGAACCCGAGAGATGTGAGAGTGATTTTTTGTCAGGGGTAATGTTGGACCATGAATATCGCTCTCTCATTGGAGATTCCTCAGTCCCTCACGGATGTGGCGGTCGAACGGATCCGGGCTGCCATCATCGATGGCACCCTGGGTCTTGGACAGCAGATCTCCGAATCGGCGCTCGCCACATCCTTCGGCATCTCCAAAACGCCAGTCCGTGAGGCCCTCATGCGCCTGCAAACGGAGGGGCTTGTCACGATCCAGCCTCGCCGTGGATCATTCGTGTTCACGATGGGGAAGGAGGAACTTGCCGCCATTTGCGATTGCCGAACCATTCTGGAAACGGCCGCTCTGAGGATGGCGGTGGAGCGCCAGGGACCCGCTCTCGCGATGGCATTGAGCGCCAATACCGGACAGATGGAGCAGGTGTGGAACTCCGATGCCGCCGCGTATCGGCGCCTCGATACCGCTTTCCACCAGTGCTTCTTCGACCACTGCAACAACCAGTATCTGGTTGAGGCCTATCAGCTCATCTCGGGCAAGATGGCAGCGCTGCGGACGCGACTGTCGTCAAGCCCCGATCATGTTCGCAAGTCGTACGACGAGCACCTTCAGATCGCGAAGCTTGTCCAAGAAGGCGATGTGGACACGGCCATCTCGATTCTGGAAGGGCATATTGGACAGCGGCAAGGCTCCTATTGGATCACCAAGGAAGCGTTTTCCTCCTGATCCCGGTCATTTCCGCTTCTCCCGTTTCTACAGGACGATGGCCTCGCATCGGAAGACTGCGGATCCATGGCGTGCCTGCCTTGCGCTGGCTGAGTTGTGTCGGATTTACCCCGTTCTCTGTGAACCGACACGGTGCGTGACCCTCGATAGGCGTGCAACCGTGATTCCGGGCAAAGTCTGGAAAGGAGCGAACGCACAGCGACATGGCCTGTCGGAAAAGGGCCAGCCGTGCGAGCCGAATGAGGAGTCAAGTGCCACGCTGATGCACAAGTGTGCCCCAGCATGAGCATGCCTGCCCCTGCGATGTGTCCTCAGTGGCTGGGTGGTGCGCCGCCGAAGATGTGCTGGTCCACATCCTGCTCGCGGACGGCTGCGGGATCCCATACGTCCCTCGGGTGAGAGCAATCCAACGAGTCCGCGGTAACCGATCTCTGCTGCTCAGCCCAAAACACTCTCGAAGGGGGTAGGTAAAGACCCGTCGTAATCCTACCCATCCGTCGGCACTTGTTAACCTACGTTAACACCGTCATCTCTTGGGCCGGAAGCAAGAACAACAAGAGGAAACTATGCCCAACAATTCCCAACAGCCCTATCGGATGTACTCGCCGCACCTTGGCGCCATGATGCGTGAGGTTCTGCATACCCTGGGCGATATCGATGTTGCCGCCGAGATTGAGCTGGAGAAGGTTGAGGCGAGTGCGCTCGACCCAAGATCGAAAGAGGCCACCAAGGGCACGATCAGAGCCGCCCATCGCGAGAAACGTCAACCGTATGTGGATCTCCTGGAGACACTGCGGCGGCGGCAGCACTGCCAATCCCTGGCAGCCTGAGGTGGAAGAGAAACGGTCGAAGAGGCGCCATGACGAGCAGAAAACGGAAGCCATCGTCTTCGATCCGCCGCCGCATGATCCGGCTTGAGCGGGGACTCGCAGCCGTGGAGGCTCAGATCGCTCAGCTGGAGCGGAACAAGGGCTTGGGAGTGACCATGCACGACCACTTTGCTGACTGGCAGAGGGCTTCCCTGTTTGTCACTTCGCGCTCAGGTGAGTGGCACTAGGCGAAATCACAACGGCGGCCAACCTGCGCATTCGCAGTCAAGCGAGCGTAGCTTTAAGCATCGTCAACATTCAGATTGGCAGAACGAGCAATGACCGAAATCCGTGAAGAACGGGGCTCCCTCATCCGAGCCTGTGAGGCTGCAGCCCAGACGCACATTGCCTACGCGCGGCGGGCCCACACCGAGTTCCAGCGCTCATTCCACGAGCGGCGTGCAACGGAAGCCCTCCAGAGGGCGCACAAATACCGGCAGGAGCTTCACCATCTTCCCGATGACGAGTGAGCCAACCAGAGAAGGTCACGCATACAGTGCGTGGGGGACTGCCATGCTCCACCGGTCGAAGGACTAACATAGGTGAAAAATTTGGGAACGCTGCACGGTGGTCGGCGCGTTGTCTCGCCGATGTTCAAGTCAGCAAGGAGGCTCATGCGAGCACCCTTGTCGGTTCTGCGTTTTGCGAGGTCGCGCCGCCTCGACCTGCGACTGACGTCACTTCGCGTCATCCAGTTATAAGCCCCTGTTCCGCCCCCTTTTATTGCGAGGGAGAAACCATGTCTGACACCAGACGATTCAGCCAAACGCCGCCCGACAAGGCGAATGAGCTGTTTGAAAAGCTGCTGGCTACCTCCGACAACGCGGTCAAGACCCGCGAGCGCCTGTTTGCCGACCTGAAGGAGGAGCTGGAGCTCCTCGCCGGCCTTCAGGAGGAGCACCTGTTTCCCGTGTTGAGACGGCACGGAATGTTGGATCTCGTGCGCGAGGCCACCGACGACAATGAGCAAACCAGGGCACTCCGGGACGAACTTGAGGCCATGCCGAAGAACAGTGGCGACTTCCTCGGCAAGACCGCCGAGCTGAGACGAATTTTCCAGCAACACATCCGTGATGACCGGAAGGAACTGCTTCCTGCGGTGCTCAAGGTGCTGAGCGACGAGGAGGCCAACGCCATAGCCGAGACAGTGGAGGATGAGATGGCGAACATCGATGAGACCAAACGCGCTGAAGCGCGGCGTTCCCGCGAGCAGGGCGAAGCCGTGCAGCGGGTAACCGAGGACGTGGCGGACACGCTGCGGGCTGGCGTGGAGAGTGCCCAGACCATGGTTCAGGTCATGCAAGAGGCGGTCCAGACCAGCTTCGGCGCCTTCTCGGAGCTGACCCGCCGCTCGACTGGCCAGAGCTTGCAGGCCGCCGACCGACCTGACGCAGTCGCCTTGGGGCTGAGCGAGGAGGCGGCGCACAACCTGCGCGCCGCGGCCCAGTCTAGCACGGCTCTCGCCCGCGGCTTGCAGGAGGTGTCGCGCGAGCTGGTCGACCGCAGCCAAAAGCGCCTGCAGCGCAACCTGGATGGCCTGCAGGCCCTCGCCCGCTGCCGGTCGATGACGGACTTCATTGAGGTGCAGAGCTCGCTGCTGCGCGACAACCTAGAGCAGACGGTCGAGAATAGCCGGCGTCTCGCTGAGCTCACGATCCAGATGACCGAGGAGGCCACCCGCACCGTGACGGTGCAGGCTGACAAGACCGCCGAGCGGGTCCGCCGGGTCGCCTGAGTGTTCGGCACGCAGCCTGACAGGAAGAGCGCCCTTGAGGCGCTCTTCGCTTGTAGATCGTACAAAATGGCGATCAGCGCACTTTCATCGTCAGCGTGAGGGACGAGGCAAGACAGATTGTGCTGCGGGCCGCGCTTTCCCTGATCGAAGCCACGTTCGCAGAACGGGCTCTATGGAAGTCACCGCCAATCGCATTCTGCGCCCTGTCCGAGCATGTGCTCTAGCCGCATGTGCAAGGGCAGGTCAGGTGGTCCATCAGCCCAAGCCGGTTCAGATCTCATGGAAGCCTTGCGACGTTCACGCCGGGTCTGACGCTCATTCTCCAGTGTTGGCCCTGCCTGCTTCCCCCTGGAGCTTCTCGTCGTACCACTCGGCCGAGTCCGAGGCGAAATCCTCATCCTGATCCAAACGCACCAGGAAGGCCGAGGCCAGGAAGTAGTGGAAAGGAATGTCGGAATGCTCATCGTCGAGCATGGCATCGACCTCAGGGCTGGCGAAAAGCTGACGGCTGATCTGGCCATCTTCCATGCCCAGGACGACAGCGACCTGTCCGGGCTCCAGAGTGATCGTGGTCTTCTGGTCCTTGCTGTCGGTCATGCTGATGGCTCCCTCGCGACGAAGCTCGGCCGCGATCCCTCAATCCTGCGAAGGCTCACACGTTCCCCGTTGCAGAGCATTCGCTTACCTCTTGGTTCTGACACCACGCATGCGGCCGCAGGTCGCCTGAGCCAGCATGGAAAAAGGGGAACATCACTTCAGTGTCCAAGTTGGCTCAGTCCGATCACAGCACCGTGGAGCAGCCAAATGGCACAGAACGCAGGCGCCAATCAGGGCCGCGTCAACAAGACCCAGGACAAGAGCGCGGACAGCAAGCGTCGGCCGGACAATCAAACCGGAGCCGGAAACACGGAGGCAAAGCCGCTGGATCCCGGGACGGGAACGGACGGTCGTGCGCCGAGCGACATGTCCGGCGGCCGCAGCTAGGACGCCCTCAACATTCGATGAACACTGCACACCAAAGGATTTGTCATGGCCAAGAAAGCCCGCGTGAGATCGTCTTGGAAGAGGGCAACGCGGATCAAAAGTCAGCCGTCCGGATCACGGGCGGAGAAAGTCACCCAGAAGCGCAGCTAGGGGACGACTATGACTACTCGGAACCACAACAACCGCAGCGAGAAGCAGAAGGGGCACGTGCCTGGCCGAAGCGACGAAGCCGTCGTGAAGGGCCACAGCAAGGATGCCGGCCACCATCCGCATCATGGCGATGGCGGCGGTGGCGTTCCCAAGACGCAAGGCCAAGGCCAAGCCAACGAGGGGGTGGACAACCGCAAGCAGAACCGCGGTCACGGCTAACCAGCATTCTACTGGCCTGACACGCCGAACCTATGGAGATCTCCCATGCCAGATCCGGACGATCCGAACGCCAATCCCCCGTCTGCCGGGAAACAAGGAGAGACTGCACAAACCGAGGGTGACGTCCCGAACCTTGGACCGACGTCGGATCCGGACGGGCGCGACTTTGGCGACTCCGCCGGCTATGGCAGCAGCGGCTCTACGCGCGACTATCAGGACGTGGTGGGTGAGAATCCGGTCACCGCCGGCAGGCCCAATCCGCTTGACGCCGTGATCCCGCCCGAGCCGCCGAGTGGCCAGGATGAGGATTGGCAGGACCCGGACACCTCCCGCTGACCGGGGCCTTGCCTTACTGCTCGGTGAAGAAGGTCAGCAGGACCTTGCCCTTCTCGCCGATCAGGCAGACGAAGCGGTTGGGCTTGTCAGTCTTCTCGCGCTGGAGATAGGCGTCGCCCATAATCACCATCCTGACCGGGGTGTCCTCGACCTTGGTGTTCGCCTTGGAGATCGCCAGCCCATCGATATCGAAGGTCAGGTCCTTGATCGCCGGGGACCGCTCCTTCAGAGCCACCAGACCAGCCAACCGGCAGGCCTCCACCTCCTCCGGCACCTGGGCCTGAGCCGAACTCGTCATAATCGTGGCGGCCAGGAACACTGACAGGCTGACGTATCGCATCATCCACTCTCCTCTGGATCTGTCGTGCCTTGCCGGCGCAACGGCCTAAGGTCGAGCTGGCGCCTGGGGCTGCTCGATCTCGGCCTGCGCAAAGGTCGTCAGGGCCTTGGCCTTTGGGTTGAGCAATGCAGCAACCCAGGCGCCTGGGAACCCGCGCAAGTCCTCATTGTGGGCCCAGACCGCGCTGGTGAGATCGCTTCGGGCCACAATCAGCCGGTCCTCCTGACGCTGGAATTCGTGCAGCCGGTTCTGCAAGGCCGTGTCGCCCGTGAGCTCGGGATAGCGCTTGATGGTCTCGTAAAGCCTCTCCAAGGCATCCGAAAGGCGCTGCTGGGCCTGCTCGTAGTGCCGGAAGCGTTCCGGCTCGGCCAGGAACCCGTCTGCGTTGCGGATGGCGACCACCTCATCGTGGGCCGCCATGGCCTCATCGAACACTTCGCGCTCACCCGGTGCCTTCCGGCGCACCGCCTCGACCAGCGCCGGCACCTGATCGGCCCGTTGGCTGTATTGGACTTGCACCTCGCCCCAGGCCTGCTGCGCCCGCTCCCACAAGCCGGGCGCTTCGCCTGGGGCACAGCCGATCATGCCAAGAGTGAAGCCAAGGATAAGACTCCATGCTCCCAAACGTGTGCGCACCGTTTCCTCCTACCATAGAGGGGCCGTTTGGTTTTGGTCCGCCGCTCCCGTAACCCGAGCTGTCAGCCCTGGTTCCCGGCTGCGCGCCGTTGTGCGCCCGCCAACGCCCACGGGTCGGCTTCAGGGAGAAGCCGGTGGAGGTCGGCGCGGGGCCGCTGCACAGCCGCCCATGACCCACGGTTGCGGATCGCGGCTTAGGCCGCCAAGGCCCTGATGCGCACCTGCAAAGCCTTCAGCCGCCGGACGTACGGTTCACGCCGCTCGCGGTGGTGCTGCTGCAGCTTCCGGATCGTGGCCTGCTTGAGCCAATCCTCGGCCGAGCTGGTCCTGACCGTCTCGATGTCGCCCTCATGGGCGAAGTCAATGTCGGCGAGGGTGGCCAGAAGCGATTGCAGCAAGGGTTGAAGCTCCCGGGAATACATGCGGGGATGCCATGGACCCGTCCGGGTGAACGAGCGCTCGCGATTGTCGGTCATGGACTTCCTCCGTGTGTTCTTATGATGGGCCGGCGTGGCCTTTGCCCCGGCAGGTGGGTTCAGGGCCGCCCGGATGCAACCTGCCCAATGGAGGTAGTGCCAGCGCCCTGCCAAGCGGGATGCAGTGGGGAGTCCCGCCGCGGCTTGGGGATCATGCCACCCGTTCAGCCGGCCTCCGCCTCAAGCCGGCGGAGATGGTCACGGCTGAGCTCCAGGAGACCCTCGCACTGTGCACAAACTCCTTCGCCTCCGAGGTGTCCACGCCATCCGTGGCCATTCGCCTGATCAGGGCCGCCTGCCGGGCGCAGCGCTCCTCGGACCTCACACGGAAGCGTGCAGGACCAGGGTGGCTCTGACCAGGCGGTCAGGGCCGAGATCCTCCTCCGGCTCCAGCTCCAGGAGTTCCGCCAATCGCGTACGGGCGCGGTTCACCCGGCTCTTGATCGTGCCTAGCGTCGTGCCGCAGATCCGGGCCGCCTCCTCGTATGACACCCCCTCCGCTCCGACCAGCACGATATCGTCGGCGAAGCGGGCCGGTCGCAGGCCTTGACGACCGCATACACATAGGACTTCGCGGCATTCATGGTCTTGGAAAAGCCCCTGGAGGACGGCTCACTGCTCGACGGGATCCTCGCTACGCTGGTGTCATGAACGCCGGCTTCAACGCAGAGGCGGAGGTCCATCAAACGTCCGCCTCGTTGAGATGGACAGTCGGATTGCCTGTGGTCCGGCCGTGTAATCCGGACGGGTGCTGAGAATGGCCATGGCCCGGGCCACCGTGTCCTCAACCCGCCGTGCAAACCCACATCACACCGTGTTGGTCCGGACCGCTGGTACCTGCCGCAGCGGGCGGTAGCCCCCAGTGCGAGCGCAACCCGCTGTAGGTTAGATCGCGCAGGCAGTCAGGCGCCGCAGACGGACAGGTTCATCGGCCCTGCCCCACGAGCTTTATTCATACGACCTCTGTGACGCATACGACGTGCTGGCCGGGGATCTTTGCCGTGGGCTCCCATTTGCATTTAGGAGGATTTCGCGCGGCCCGGCCGCCAAGGCCTCTGGGCGGCTGACATCGCCCAAACGGTTTCGGGCGCTGGCGTCGACCGCCAGTGAGACGTCTTCACCCGGCGACAGGGCTTCGCGGAACGCCTGGTTCTGCCCACCGTCGGCGTAGACCAGCCTGACCGGCTGTACGCCCCGGGCAATCAGGTTAGCCACCTGCTGCTCGTCCCTCTGCTGTATCTGAGCCACCGCGGCCGCCACGGATGGATCGCCCGCATCGAAGACATAGCGCCCATTGCCGACCCCGACCTGGGGCTCCTCGCGGGTGACCTCGAAGGTGTCGGAGCCTTCCTTCAGGTTCTTCCAGAACGCAATGTTCGGGTCGAGGCGGTGCTTGGCCAGGTTCTCGGCTGTCATCCGGAACGGATAGGACTGGAACTGGAAGCCGCGCTGACCGGCGCTGAGCGCCTCGCGGGCGATCGCATAGATCTCGGC
>NZ_JAGPUP010000484.1:0-25267 GCF_018069605.1 Microvirga sp. HBU67558
GGTCCATCCAGAGCGTGAATCACACTCGCGCCCAAAGGGGAATCCCAAATCCCCACAGGCCTTAGACCATGAGTAGCATGGGGTTCATGCGAAAAATGGGCCAAGAACAGTAGATGATAACAGTCGAGCCCATGGACCGGGACGCTCTGCTGCACAGGCTGGCGGAACTGGAGCGCGAGAACCGCGAGTTGCGGGCGCAGCTGCAGACCAGCAGGTCGTCGGTCGGCGCCCGCTCTGATTCGGCACATGGCCGCTCCACCGAGAGCACCGAATGGCCGCCTCATGTCAGCGAGCAGAAGCTCCGGCAGATCGCCGATCATCTTCCCGCCCTGGTGGCCTATGTCGACGCCGATCAGCGCTACCGCTTCAACAACCGGGCGTACGAGATCTGGATCGGGCGCACGCCGGAGAGCCTGTATGGCCTCCACCTGTGGGAAGCCGTAGGAACCCCGGCTTATGAGCGGACGAGGCCCTATATCGAGGCAGCCCTCGCCGGGGAGCGGACGGGTCACGAGTGGTGGGCGCCCTTTCGCACGGGCATGCGCTACGTCAAGTCCGACTACATCCCCGACTTTGACGAAGATGGCCGGGTCATCGGCTTTTATGTGCTGGCCGCCGACCTCTCCGAGATGAAGCGCTCACAGGCGGCTCTGGCCGAAAGCGAGGCTCGTCTGCGCCTCGCCATCGACGCGGGGCGAATGGCCGTCTGGGAGGTGGAAACCGCAACGGATTCGGTGACAGCGTCACCGGAGCTCAAGCGACTCTTCGGCCTTCCGTCGGACGCCGTCCTGACGACCGAGGAGCTCAGAGCGCACTACTGCCCGGGCGAACGGGAACGCCTTCGAGCCATCGCCCGGGAGGCCATGGCCCGTGGGGACAGACATATGGAAACGGAGCTTCGGATCACCTGGCCCGACGGCTCCCTGCACTGGCTGCTGCTCCGGGCCGAGATGCAGGACTTCAAGGACGGTCTACCGGCGAGGACCTTGGGCGTCGCGCTAGACGTCACGGAGATGAAGCGGGCCGAGGAGCACCAGCAACTTCTCATCAACGAACTCAATCATCGCGTGAAGAATACCCTGGCGACCGTGCAGTCCATCGCGTCGCAGAGCCTGCGCAACGCGGAGACCGCGAGCGAAGCCCGCGATGCGGTCGAGGGACGCTTGTTTGCCCTCTCCCGTGCTCATGACGTACTGACCCGCGAGAACTGGGACGGAGCCTACCTGCGCGAGGTCGTCCAGGAAGCCATCGCGCCGTTTCAGGCCGATGGGCACGGCCGGTTCGATCTGCATGGGCGGGACGTGCGCCTGCCGCCCCGGATCGCCCTCGCGGTCGCCATGGCGCTCCAGGAACTCGGCACCAACGCGGTCAAATACGGCGCCCTGTCCGATTCGACGGGAAGCGTCGCGATCACCTGGTCGCTGCGGGAGCAGGCCGATGGGACGAGGCTGGAGCTGACCTGGAGGGAAACGGACGGCCCCCGCGTCGTCGAACCGAGCCGACGCGGGTTCGGCACCCGGTTGATCGAGCGCAGCCTTGCCCAGGAGCTGCACGGGGATGTCGCCATCACCTTCGCGCCGACCGGGGTCGTCTGCACGATCCATGCGCCGCTCCAGGAGGACGGCGCGATGAAGCAGGACCTCGCCCGCATCTCGGGATGAATGGCAGGTGAGAACGGTCGCCTGGTCAGGCGGCCAGTCTCGTCTCCAGCTTCGCGACGATCTCACGGACCTCGTCGCCTTCGATCGTCTCGTGCTCCAGAAGGGCCTGGGTCAGGGCGTCGAGCGCATCGCGGTTGTCCTCGATGCAGGTCTTCGCGGCGGCGTACATCTCATCGATGATGCGGCGGATTTCCTGCTCGACCTCGCGGGGAAGGCTATCTCCCGAGCGGGCGACTCGGACCATCCCGATCGCCGGGCTCATGCCCCACTCGGTGACCATCTTGGTCACGATGTTCGTGGCGTGAGCAATGTCGCTGGCGGCTCCCGTCGTGACTCTCTTGGCCCCGAACACGATCTCCTCGGCCGCGCGGCCGCCCATGGCGACGATGAGATCCGCCTCGAGCTTCTCCACCGGAATGCAGAATCGATCATGATCGGGCAGCCGCATCACGAGCCCAAGCGCCTGGCCGTGCGGGATGATCGTGGCGCTGTGAACCTTGTCGGAGGCCGGCAGCAGGCAGGCGCAGAGGGCGTGGCCAGCCTCGTGGACGGCCACCAGCCTGCGCTCCTCGTCCGAGATCACGAGGGAGCGGCGCTCAAGCCCCATGATGATCTTGTTGCGAGCCGCTTCTAGGTGATCCCGAGTGACCTCCTCGACGCCCTCGCGGGCCGCGAAGATCGCCGCCTCGTTGAGGAGGTTGCCGAGGTCGGCGCCTGAGAAGCCCGGGGTGCCCTTGGCGATCGATGCGAGGCTCACACCCTCGGCGAGCTTCACGTTGCGGGCATGAACGTTGAGGATCGCCTCGCGGCCGCCGATATCGGGAAGCCCGATATGGACCTGACGGTCGAAGCGGCCGGGACGCAGGAGCGCCGGGTCGAGCACGTCGACGCGGTTCGTCGCCCCGATGACGATCACGCCGGCCGTGGTGTTGAAGCCGTCCATCTCCACCAGAAGCTGGTTCAGGGTCGACTCGAATTCCCTGTCGGCCGCTGATCCGCCGCCGCCGCGCTTGCGCCCGATGGCGTCGATCTCGTCGATGAAGATCAGGCAGGGGGCCTTCTTGCGCGCCTGCTCGAACAGCTTGGCGACGCGGCTCTTGGCAATGCCGATCAGGGGTGCGGAGAAGTCGCTGCCCGAGACGGCCATGAACGACACGCCGGCTTCGCCCGCCAGGGCCTTGGCAATCAGGGTCTTGCCCGTTCCGGGCGGACCGACCATCAGCAGACCGCGGGGGATGCGGGCCCCCACCTTCGTGAAAGCCTCCGAATCGCGCAGGAATGCGATCACCTCCTGCAATTCGGCCTTGGCCTCTTCCTGACCCGCGACGTCGTCGAAGCGATTGGGCAGGCTCCGGATGACGCGGGGCCAGCGCGAAGTCGGCTTGAAATCGGTCTGGATCGCCAGCATGACCAGCACGGCCGCAACGAGAACCAGCGGCACGAGGATGCTCGCCAGATGAGCCGCATCGAAGCCGGGCTTCTTGAAATCGACCTCGGCGCCGGACGCCGTGACCCGCTCGATGTAATCGGCGCTCACGAGGCCGTTGGGCATGCGCACGAAGACATTCCTGTCGCTCGTTGAGACGGAGAGCCCGCCGCTCTCGATCAGAACCTTCTGGACCTTCTTGGAAGCAAGATCCCGGGTGAACTCGGAATAGGAGATCTCGACAGGCGGCTCAGCCAGCAGGCGGGGACCGATGAACACGGCGGCCGCAATGACCAGGGCCAGGACAGCGGCAAAAACGGCCACGCTTTTATTCGCCAGAACCCTTCTGGCTTTTTCGATCACGTTGGTCACAGGCGGCGCCCCCATAGCGCGATAGGAAGGTTTTTGGAGGTGCCGCTGTTTAGTCTATTTTGACGCAGATCGCAGTACGGCGAATGGGCACACCCACCGAACAGGGGGGGATCCGGCTCAATTCAGCAGGTCAGCGTATTCCTTGTGCCGGCGGATCCAAGCCCAGGCGTAACCGCAGAGCGGCGTGATCGTCCGTCCCTCGGAGCGGGCGATCTCGGCAACCCCCCGCATGAGTTCGCCGGCGGCACCGGTTCCCCGCAGCGGAACGGCGGCCTCCACATGGCGGATCACGAGATCGGACCCGCGCCGTTCGTAATTGGCGAAGGCGATATGTCCGTTCTGCTCCAGTTCGAACCGACGACGGTCGGCATTGTCGCGAACATTGCTGCTCATGCTTCAACCCATAATGTGGACCCTGTCAGAGACCAACGTGGTCCACCGGGCGGCGTTCCTCAGGCGGCCAAGCTCCGGCGCAGGGCGGGAACAATGCCTGGCGCCGGGCGGTTTCGGGGTGGTATGATGAGGAGATTGGCCGCGTGCCGACGGTGTTCTTGGACTGTGACGGCGTGCTGGCCGATTTCGACGAGGGTGCCGCCCGGGTGTTCGGCATGCCTCCGGCCGAATACGAACGCCGGTTCGGCCTGAAGCGCTTCTGGTCGGGCCTTGCCGCGACACCGGACTTCTTCAACACCCTTGAGCCTCTTCCCGACGCTATGGACCTGTTCGACGCGGTCTGTCACCTCGACCCGGTGGTCCTGACCGGCTTACCACGTGGGAACTGGGCCGAGCCGCAGAAGCGGCGCTGGGCCGAGAGATACTTTCCCGGAACCAGGGTGATCACCACCACGGCCGCCCTGAAGCGCGAACATTGCCATCCTGGCGACGCGCTGGTCGATGACCGGGAGAAGGATCGCCATCGCTGGGAACGAGCAGGCGGCATCTTCATCCACCATCGGAATGCAGCGGCCTCGACCAGGCTGCTGCGGGAACACGGCTTCATCTGACGGTTAGGCCGAGGCCATCTTCCTTTCGAGGCCCGCCTTCACCGCAGGCCACTCGTCCCGGACAATACTGTAGACCGCTGTATCGCGGATATGCCCATCGGGCATGATCATGTGCTGCCGCAGGATCCCGTCGAGCCTGGCGCCGAGACGTTCGATGGCGGCGCGGGACTGATCGTTTCGGGCATGGGTGCGGATCTCGACCGCGAGACAGTCCAGAACCTCGAAGGCATGCCGCAGCATGAGGAACTTCGCGTGCGTGTTGACAAAAGTCCGCTGCCAGGACCGGGCGATCCAAGTGGTGCCGATCTCGACCCGGTGATTGGCCGCATCGATGTTCATGTAGCGTGTCGAGCCGACAAGCCGGGTGCCATCGTTCACCACCGTCGCGAATGGCAGGGCAAGACCAGCCGCCTGAAGCTCGAGGGCCTTCTGCACGTAAGCGTCAAAGCCCTCGGGCCGGGGCACCGTCGTGGTTTTCTTGTCCCAGAGTTCGCCGTCAGCGGCGGCCATGCCCAGAGCGGGCACATCGGTGAGGCTCAAAGGACGCAGGGTCAAAATGTCGGTGGAAAGGGTGACAGGCTCGATGTTCAGCATGGGAAAAGCGCCTTTGCGGTCTGCCGCTTTGTCCCCGATTCCGGAACGGCCCGCAATGGTCAAGGCTCCATCAGGAGGCCTCACCGCCTCCTGACGAGGCCATCCATGGTGCGGCCCTGCTCAGCTCAACAGATAGACGAGGCCCGGCAGACTCACGGCCAGGGCGGCCAGTAACCAAGCGCCGACTGCCGACTCCCAGGCGACATTGCCGGTCGCATTCCGCAATCTCTGAGCACAGGTCCCGGCCTCCATCGTGCGGCCGCTCAGGCAGGAGCAGAGGGCATAGTGAGCTTGGCCATCCGACAGGGCGAAGTAGCGCATGGCATCGCCGAGCCGGTCGCTCGACAACCCGTCCGCGCGCAGGACGGGGTCCTCATAGGCCACAGTGAGCGGCGAGTCGTCCTCGCGGAGCAGCGCGCGCTCCGCTGGCGGCTTGTACTCGATTTCACCAAGGGAGCTGAGGCGGCGCTTGGGATCCGTTTCGAGCAGATCGATCCACCGCTGGAGTCGTTCCTCGCGGGACAAAGGTCTCGGCTGAACGTCGGCTACGCTACGGAGCTGATCAAGAGGCTTGTGTTCCATCGATCTCCTCCCTGCCAGTCACTCAGACAGCCGAAGGGCTGACGAGACGCTCGATGCTGCGCGCCATGCGCGGCGAAAGTGCGACTGGGACGAAGAGCGAAGGAGGTATGGAGGCTACTCTTCAGGTGCCTCGACGATGGGGTCGTAACGGCTCGTGTCGAGCCCGAGCAGGTTGAAGCTCTGCTGCATGTGCGGCGGCAGCGGCGCCGTCACGTCAATAGGCTTGCCTGTGCGCGGATGCGCGATGACGATGCGGCGCGCCAGCAGATGCAGCTTGTTTTGAATGCCGCCGGGCAGCTCCCAGTTCTCGATGTCGAAATATTTCGGGTCGCCGACGATGGGGTGCCCGATATGGGCCGTGTGGGCGCGCAGCTGGTGCGTGCGCCCCGTGACCGGCTTCAGCGACAGCCAGGCGAGCTTCTGAGCGGCCGTATCGACCACCGCGTAGTAGGTGAGCGCATGGCTCGCACCCTCGTCCCCATGGCGCGCGACCCGCATGCGGGAATCGCCCTCGTCCCCCTCCTTGGCGAGATAGGTCGAGACCCTGCCCTGACGGACGCGTGGCACGCCGGCCACGAGCGCCCAGTAGATCTTGCGGGTGGTGCGAGAGCGGAAGGATTTCGCCATGGTGGACGCGGCAAAGCGCGTCTTGGCGATCACGAGGCAGCCGGCCGTGTCCTTGTCGAGACGATGCACGAGGCGCGGTTTCTGCCCATCCTCGTCGGTCAGAGCATCGAGCATTCCGTCCACATGCCGCTTGGTGCCCGACCCGCCCTGGACCGCAAGGCCCATCGGCTTGTTGATGATGAGAACGTCCTTATCCTCGTAAAGCGTGATCGACTTTAGGAAGTCGCGGTCGTCCTGGTCCTTGGCCGCGCTGCGGGAAACCGGACGCGGCTGATCGAGCTTCAGAGGCGGGACGCGGACCTTCTGGCCGGGCATCAGACGCTCGTTCGGCTGCGCCCGCTTTCCGTCGATGCGCAGCTCCCCTTTTCGGACGATACGCTGGATATGGGTGAAGGCGAGCTGCGGGAACCGGGCGACCAGGAAACGGTCGACGCGCATGTCGGCCTCGTCCGGTTCGACCACGAGAGTCTGAACGCCGGTCGCCAGCACCTCCTGGGCGGCCGCCTTGGCCTGAGCCCGGGTCGGACCGCGAGGAGCCTCCGCGGCAGGTCCCGGCTGCTTGGGACGCGCGGCCGGCTTCTCGCGCAGTGTTGATGGCGCGCGGGTTGTGCCAGCCGCCGATTTCGCCGTGCGCTGCTTGGCCGGGGCCGACTTGCGGGCGGGCTTGTCCTCGTGCGAGCGAAAACCCTGCCGGGCACCCGAGCGCCCGCCACGGGCGCCATTCTGTCCTGAACCGCTTTTTCTCATGAATCTGTGGGTACCAGAGCGCCGCGCGGGCGGCAATCGAGGTTTAGCCGGAGACCGCCCGGATCAACCCGAGACCGACAGCCAATCCTGCGATGGAGAGAATGAGCGAGGCAATGACATAGGTTGCCGCAATCCCAGCCTGCCCCCGTTCCCAGATCAGCACCGCATCGAGGGAAAAGGCCGAGAAGGTGGTGAAGCCGCCCAGGATCCCAGTCGTGAGGAACAAGCGGAGTGGCTGGCTCCAGCCCTCGCCGGCCTTGAAGGCGAGCCATCCCGCAAGGGCTCCCATGACGAAGGACCCCACAACGTTCACCGTCAGCGTCCCCCAGGGGAATGCCGTCCCGCACATGCGGGCGCAGCCGACATTCACCCCGTGCCGGAGAGCACCGCCGATGCCTGCGCCTAGAAAGACGAGGAGATACGCCTTCATGGGCTATTCGCCGTTTCCACTGCGCCGCTCCCGGCGCAGCCTCTCCCACCACTCCAGCCGCTTCCTGATCTCCCGCTCGAAGCCACGGTCCACGGGTTCGTAGAACGATTTCCGCCCCAGCTTCTCGGGCCAGTAATCCTGCCCGGAGAATGCATCCGGCTCGTCGTGGTCATAGGCATAGCTCTCGCCGTAGCCGATCTGCTTCATGAGCTTGGTCGGCGCGTTGAGGATCGTCTTGGGCGGCATGAGAGAGCCATGCTCCTTCGCCACCCGGGTAGCGGACTTGTAGGCGGTATAGAGCGCGTTCGATTTCGGCGCGGTGGCGAGATAGACGGCCGCCTGCGCGAGGGCCAGTTCCCCCTCCGGGGAGCCGAGGAAATCGAATGCATCCTTGGCCGCATTGGCGATGACCAGGGCCTGCGGATCGGCCATGCCGATGTCCTCCACGGCCGCCCGGACCAGCCTGCGCGCGATGAAGAGCCGGTCCTCGCCTGCGTCGAGCATGCGGGTCAGATAGTACAGTGCCGCATCCGGGTCCGATCCGCGGATGGTTTTATGCAGGGCGGAGATGAGGTTGTAATGGCCTTCCTGACCCTTGTCGTAGATCGGGGCGCGGCGCTGGATGATCTCCTGCAGCTGCTCCGCGTCGAAGACCTCGCCGGGCTTCGCCGAGCGCCAGACCTCCTCGGCGAGCGTCAACACGGCCCGCCCGTCCCCGTCCGCCATCCGCACGAGGGACGCCTTCGCCTCATCGTCGAGGGGCAGTGTCTTCTCTGTGACCTCCTCGGCCCGGGCCAGGATCTGCCCGATGGCCGTTTCGTCGAGCGACTTGAACAGGAGCACGCGGGCGCGGGAGAGAAGCGCCGCATTCAGCTCGAAGGACGGGTTCTCCGTAGTCGCTCCCACCAGCGTGATGGTGCCGTCTTCCATCACCGGCAGAAACGCGTCGAGCTGAGCCCGGTTGAAGCGGTGGATCTCGTCGACGAAGAGCAGCGTGCCCTTGCCGGTGGAGCGGCGATGGCGCGCCGCCTCGAAGACTTTCTTGAGATCGGCCACGCCGGAAAAGATCGCCGAAATCTGCTCGAAATGAAGATCCGTCTCATGAGCGAGCAGCCGCGCCACGGTGGTCTTGCCGGTGCCGGGTGGTCCCCAGAAGACGAGGGATCCCAGCGTCTTGGACGCGATGAGCCGGGTGAGGATGCCGTCGGGCCCGACCAGATGATCTTGGCCGACCACCTCGGACAGCTTGGTCGGACGCATCCTGTCCGCCAGGGGACGAGGCGCGTTCCGGTCCAGGCCGGCGGATGAGAACAGATCGCTCATTGTGATGCAGAGCTCAAGCGCGCATAGACGTCGGGATCCAGCCGCACCATGAGTCTTTCAGGATTTTCAGGGGTTTGGAAGCCGAACGGCTCATAAAGCCTGTGGGCATCGCGCGTTACGAGCATCCAGCGCCGGAGAAGCTGCAGCTCGGGATGCCCCATGATGGCCCGGATCAAGGCCTTGCCGGCGCCCTGCCCTCTGACCGAGGCGCAGACATAGACGTCGCAGAGATAGGCGAACGTGGCGCGATCGGTCACGACCCGGGCGAAGCCCCGCAGATCGTCCGCGGCGTCATGGAGGCCGAAACACAAGGAATTCGCCACGGACCTCTCGAACATGTCCCGCGGCAAACCCTTGGCCCAGTAGCTCTCGGCCGATATCCAGCGATAGGCGGTCTCGACATCCGGCGGCGCCAGATCGGTCGAGATTGTCCAGGTGCTCACCGGCCGAGCACCGTCGTAAAGACCCGTCCACCGCGGTTGACGGTGATCTCCCAATAACCGCCGTTGCGGTTGATCAGGCGATCCGCGTCCTTCGTCGATGTCACGCGTTCGCCGTTGATAGCCACGATCTGGTCACCCTTTTCGAAGCCCACGCTGGCCGCGACGCTGCGATCCTCCAGATCCGCCACGACGATACCATCGTCGGCGATCTCGATCTGCAGTTCGTCCGCGACGGCCGGCGACATGTTCACGAGGGTCGCGCCGGCGAACGGCGTCCGGGCCTTCCCGCGCACCGGCTCCCTAGGCGGGTTTTCCGGCGGGGGCATCAGCCTGACCGGGATCGTCGTCTGCTTGCCGCTCCGGAGAACGGTCAGCGGGGCTTGGCCCTGGGTGCCCTTGAGGGTGAAGCGGTAGCCGAAGGAATCCGGATTATCGACCGGCTGCCCGTCGACCATCAGGATCGCGTCACCGCGCTTGAGTCCCGCCTCGGCGGCGGGCCCCTTGTCATAGACGGAGGTCACGAGAACGCCTGTGGGACGTTCGAGGCCAAGACCACTGGCAATGTCGCCGTCCACCGGCTGGAGGCGCGCGCCGAGCCAAGGCCGCACCACGTTCTTTGCGCCTCCCTTGGCGGAATTCAGCACCACCCGGACCATGCTCGACGGAACGGCGAAGCCGATGCCGATGCTGCCGCCGGACCGGGAATAGATCGCCGTGTTGATGCCGACCACGCGGCCGTTCATATCGATGAGAGCGCCGCCGGAATTACCCGGGTTGATGGCGGCATCCGTCTGGATGAAGAATTGGTAGTCGGAAATGCCGACCTGGGTGCGGGCAAGGGCCGAGACGATCCCCTGTGTGACCGTCTGTCCGACACCGAAAGGGTTGCCGATGGCCAGCACGAGATCGCCGACCTGCAGGGCTTCAGAATCGCCGAGTTCGACGGCCTGAAGATTCGTGGCGTCCTTGAGCTTCAGCACGGCGATGTCGGTGCGCGGATCGCGCAGGAGAATATCGGCTGCGAATTCTCGCCGGTCCGCAAGCGCGACCTTCACCTCGTTCATGTTCTCGATCACATGGTTGTTCGTGATCACGAGCCCGGACGGATCGACGATGACCCCGGACCCGAGGGAGCTCTGCGACCGGCCGCGCGGAACACCCGGGGCGTTGTCGCCGAAGAAACGGCGAAAATACTCCTCCATGGCGGCGTTCTGCCGGCGTTCCGAGCGGCTGGCATAGACGTTCACGACCGACCCGACCGTCTGCCGCACCACAGGCGCGAAGGAGAGCTGAACCTGGGCTTGGCTATCGGGGATCACGCGTTGCGTCTGGCCCTGCGCTCCTGCGACCCCGAGAGCGAGCAGGACAGCGGACAGTGACAGGCGAAAAGGCGAAGAGCGCATAACGGGCGAATCCTTTGATCGGCGAGGTCATTCGATAGAGCGCGGAACTCGAAACACCAAGTTCCGCAACGTCAGATTGACCGTTTCAAACAAAAAGGGCGGTCCGAAGACCGCCCTTGATGAAATCTCTGGAGCCGAGACTTACTCGGCTGCCTCGACGAGCTCGTCCTTCTGGGTCGGGCCCGAATCCTGACCGCGCGCATCGACGTCGCGGTCCACGAACTCGATCACGGCCAGCGGAGCGTTGTCGCCATAGCGGAAGCCTGCCTTCAGGACGCGGGTATAGCCGCCGTTGCGGTCCTGGTAGCGCTTGCCCAGCACGTCGAAAAGCTTCTTGACCATGGTCTCGTCGCGCAGCTTGGACATGGCGAGGCGGCGGGCATGCATGTCGCCGCGCTTGCCGAGGGTGATCAGCTTCTCGACGACGGGACGCAGGTCCTTCGCCTTCGGCAGCGTCGTGACGATCTGCTCGTGCTTGATCAGCGCAGCCGCCATATTGGCGAACATGGCCTTGCGGTGTTCGGTCGTGCGGTTGAAGCGACGACCACGGAATCCGTGACGCATTGGCTTTCTCCTAGATTCTACGGCCGCCGTGCCAAGGAACGGACCGCCTCTCTTGATTGACCACCCTTAAGGTGGGGCAGATGAAGGAGCCGCCGCTCATGAAGGACGGCGGCTCCGACGAACTTAGTAGTGCTCTTCGAAGCGCTTCGCGAGGTCTTCGATGTTCTCCGGCGGCCAGCCCGGCACGTCCATGCCGAGGTGCAGGCCCATGCCGGCCAGAACTTCCTTGATCTCGTTGAGCGACTTGCGGCCGAAGTTCGGGGTGCGGAGCATTTCCGCCTCTGACTTCTGGATCAGGTCGCCGATATAGACGATGTTGTCGTTCTTCAGGCAGTTCGCCGAACGGACCGACAGCTCGAGCTCGTCGACCTTCTTGAGAAGAGCCGGGTTGAACGGCAGCTGCGGCGCGGCGGCAGCGGCCTCTTCCTTGCGCGGCTCTTCGAAGTTGACGAAAACCTGGAGCTGGTCCTGCAGGATCCGGGCGGCATAGGCCACGGCATCCTCAGGGGTCACGGCGCCGTTGGTCTCGACCGTCATGATCAGCTTGTCGTAGTCGAGAATCTGGCCTTCGCGGGTGTTCTCGATGCGATAGGAGACCTTCTTCACCGGGCTATAGAGCGAGTCGACCGGGATCAGTCCGATCGGAGCGTCCTCGGAGCGGTTGCGCTCGGCCGGAACGTAGCCCTTGCCGGTGTCGACCGTGAACTCCATGCGGATCTCGGCGCCCTCGTCGAGGGTGCAGAGAACGAGATCGGGGTTCAGGATCTGCACGTCGCCGATCGTGTTGATGTCACCGGCGGTCACGGCGCCAGGGCCGGTCTTGCGGAGCGTCATGCGCTTCGCACCCTCGCCCTGCATCTTGATGGCGATCGTCTTCACGTTGAGGACGATGTCGGTCACGTCCTCACGGACGCCCGGGATGGACGAGAACTCGTGCAGCACGCCATCGATATGGATCGCCGTCACGGCCGCGCCCTGGAGCGACGACAGGAGGACCCGGCGCAGCGAGTTGCCGAGCGTCGTGCCGAAGCCACGCTCGAGCGGCTCGGCCACGACCGTCGCGATGCGCTTCGGATCGTCACCGGGGGCGACTTCAAGCTTGTTCGGCTTAATCAGCTCTTGCCAGTTCTTTTGGATCACAACCACACCTCATGAGGTACGGCTTGAAGGGAGGCTTGCGGCCAGCCCTTTAAACCGGAACGCGCGTGGGCTTTGGACCCACGCGCCGGATAACCTTAGACGCGGCGACGCTTGCGCGGGCGGCAGCCGTTGTGCGGGATCGGCGTCACGTCACGGATCGACGTGACGGTGAAGCCGGCCGACTGGAGGGCGCGCAGAGCGGACTCACGGCCGGAGCCGGGGCCGGACACCTCGACCTCGAGGGTGCGCATGCCGTGCTCGGCCGCCTTGCGGGCCGCATCTTCAGCGGCGATCTGCGCCGCGTACGGGGTCGACTTACGCGAACCCTTGAAACCCATGGCGCCGGCCGAGGACCAGGAGATCGTGTTGCCCTGGGCGTCGGTGATGGTGATCATGGTGTTGTTGAACGAGGCGTTCACATGTGCCACGCCGGAAACGATGTTCTTGCGTTCGCGGCGGCGGACGCGGGTAGCTTCTTTAGCCATTCCAAAGATCCTTCAAGCGCGCCCGTCGTTCCAGGCGCTCGGGAGAAAAGGCCACCCATGGCGGGTGGCCGGATAGAATTACTTCTTCTTGCCGGCGATCGGCTTCGCCTTGCCCTTGCGGGTACGGGCGTTCGTATGGGTGCGCTGACCGCGGACCGGAAGGCTGCGACGGTGGCGCAGTCCACGGTAGGCGGCGAGATCCATGAGGCGCTTGATGTTCATGGACACTTCGCGGCGCAGATCGCCTTCCACGATATAGTCGCGGTCGATCGTCTCGCGGATAGCCAGAACTTCGGCGTCGGTCAGCTGATTCACGCGGCGCTCGGCCGGGATGTTGACCTTCTCGACGATCTCCTGGGCCTTCTTGGGCCCAATGCCGTGGATGTACTGAAGGGCGATCACGACGCGCTTTGCGGTCGGGATGTTGACGCCTGCGATACGGGCCATTGTCCGTCTCCATATGGGAAGCAGATGCTTCGGGTTTTGGTTGTCGCGCGTCCGGTGGAGGCCGGCCCCTGCGCGGGTTACTTATGCAAAACACAGCAAACCAGAGCAGCTTCTCAGGAAGCCCTCTGGATCTGCAGGTTCTTGTGCAAGAGCTTGCCCCTAACGGAAATTAACCCGTTCGTCAAGCCCTGTTGTTCAGCGACCGACGATTCCCTTGACCGCATCGGTGACCTCGTCGATCGGCCTCATGCCGTCGACGGTCTTCAGCATGCCCTTCTCGGCATAATAGGCCGAAAGCGGAGCCGTCTGAGTCCGGTAAGCCTCCAGGCGGGTCTTGAACACGTCCGGATTGTCGTCCTTGCGGACGGGTTCTCCACGAGCCTCGGTTTCCCGGGCGCGCTTGACGATCCGGTCGACGAGCTCGGCCTCGTTCACCTTGAACTCGATGACCGCGTCGAGCTTGAGGCCTTTGGCAGCCAGCATGGCGTCGAAGGCCTCAGCCTGGGCGACCGTCCGGGGGAAACCGTCGAGGATGAAGCCGTTCCTGGCGTCTGCCTCCTCGATTCGGTCGGCGATAATGCCGACGACGATCTCGTCCGATACGAGATCGCCGCGATCCATGACGGCCTTGGCCTTGAGGCCGACCGGCGTGCCGGCCGCCACGGCTGCGCGGAGCATGTCGCCCGTTGAAAGCTGGGGAATACCCAACCTGTCGACCAGGCGAACGGCCTGAGTGCCTTTCCCGGCCCCCGGCGGCCCCAGCAGAATCATCCTCATCGACGTCCCCCTGACTTCGTCGAATGTGCTCGCCTGCAGGCGAAGCGTTGAACCTTAGCGTCTACGTGCGCCCTTGAGCTTCGCCTTCTTGACGAGACCCTCGTACTGGTGAGCCAAGAGATGGCCATGCACCTGAGCGACCGTGTCCATCGTAACAGACACGACGATCAGAAGCGAAGTGCCGCCAAAGTAGAATGGCAAAGCCGCGTAGGATACCAGCAGTTCGGGAATCAGGCAGATGATCACCAGGTAGGCGGCGCCGAGCACAGTGATACGCGTCAGCACCTGGTCGATGAAGTCGGCCGTGCGCTCGCCCGGGCGGATGCCGGGAATGAAGCCGCCCTGTTTCTTCAGGTTGTCCGCCGTCTCGGTCGGGTTGAAGACGATCGCCGTGTAGAAGAAGGCGAAGAACACGATTAGCGCCGCGTACAGGAACATGTAGGCGGGACGCCCGTGGCCCAGATAGGCGGTCAGCATCGAGATGAAGCCGGTCCCGTCCGTGTTCGTCTGAAAGCTGGCAATGGTCGCCGGCAGCAGCAGCAGCGAGGACGCGAAGATCGGCGGGATGACGCCGGAGGTGTTCAGCTTGAGCGGCAGGAACGACGTTTGACCCTCGTACATCCGGTTGCCGACCTGGCGCTTCGGATAGTTGATCAGCAAGCGGCGCTGCGCGCGCTCCATGAACACCACGAAGTAGATGATGGCGACCGCCATCACGATCACTCCGAGAATCAGGCCCGTCGAAATCGCGCCCTGGCGGCCCAGCTCGAGGGTGCCGGCGACCGCCGTCGGCAGGTTCGCCACGATGCCGGCGAAGATTATCAGAGAGGTGCCGTTGCCGATGCCGCGCGACGTGATCTGCTCGCCCAGCCACATGAGGAACATGGTTCCGCCGGTCAGTGTGATTACGGTCGAGACCAGGAAGAACGGCCCCGGCGACTGTACGATCGTGCCGGAGCTCTGCAGCCCTACGGCGATGCCCCAGGACTGAAACACGGCCAAGAAGACGGTGAGGTAGCGCGTATACTGGTTCAGGATCTTGCGTCCTGCCTCCCCTTCCTTCTTGAGCGCCTCCAGGGAGGGCAGAACGGATGTCAGAAGCTGGACGATGATCGAAGCCGAAATGTACGGCATGATGTTCAGGGCGAAGATCGCCATGCGCTCCACGGCACCGCCCGAGAACATGTTGAACAGACCGAGCACGCCGCCGCTGGCGCCCTGGAAGCTCTGCCGGAGAGCCTCCGGGTCGATCCCGGGCAGCGGAATGTAGGTGCCGAGACGGTAGACGATGAGCGCGCCCAACGTGAACCAGATGCGCTTCTTCAGCTCATCGGCCTTGGCGATGGCGCCGAAATTGATGTTTGCCGCAAGTTGCTCGGCTGCTGAGGCCATAGTTGTGTCCCCGAAATTCCTGGTACGTGACGGTCATCACGCAAACGGCGGCCACGCGATCAGACGCGGGCCGCCGCTTGGATCTTAGTCAATGTGGGCGCGGGCTCACGCCTGCGCAACGGCACCCAGCAGGGTGACCGAGCCACCAGCCTTCTCGATCGCTTCGACGGCCGATTTGGACGCGCCGTAGACCTGGAAGGAAAGCTTCGCCGTCAGCTCGCCGACGCCGAGGATCTTCACGCCGTCGCGCGGCTTGGACACCACGCCGGCGGCAACAAGCGTCTCGACCGTCACGGGAGCACCCGTGTCGAGCTTGCCGGCCTCGATGGCCTGCTGAATGCGCCCGACATTGACCTCGTTCAGGTCGATGGCGTTCGGCTTGTTGAAGCCGCGCTTCGGCAGACGACGGTGCAGAGGCATCTGACCGCCTTCGAAGCCCTTGATCGCCACGCCGGTACGGGCCTTCTGACCCTTCACGCCGCGGCCACCGGTCTTGCCCTTGCCCGAGCCGATGCCACGGCCCACGCGCATGCGGTTCTTGGTGGAACCTTCGTTGTCACGAATTTCGTTGAGTTTCATGACGCTCTCCTCACTGCCCGTCGACAACGCGCACGAGGTGCTTGACCTTTTCGATCATGCCGCGCACAGCCGGCGTGTCTTCCAAGGTCGAGGTACGGTGAAGCTTGTTGAGCCTGAGGCCGATCAGCGTTTGGCGCTGCTTGGCCTCGCGGCGGATCGGCGAGCCGATCTGCTCAACGGTGACGGTCTTACCAGCCGAAGCAGGATTCTTTGCCATGGTCAAAGCCTCCCTTACGCTTCAGCGCCAGCGACTTCGCTGGCATCCGCATCGCGGCGGCGAGCCTGCAGCGTCGAGACCTTCAGGCCGCGGCGAGCGGCGACCGAACGCGGGCTGTCCTCGTTCTTGAGCGCATCGAAGGTGGCGCGCACGAGGTTGTAGGGGTTCGACGAGCCGAGCGACTTGGCGACCACGTCCTGCATGCCCACCACTTCGAAAACGGCGCGCATCGGGCCGCCGGCGATGATGCCGGTACCCTGGGGAGCGGCACGCAGCACGACCTTGCCGGCGCCGTGACGGCCGTTGACGTCGTGGTGGAGCGTGCGGCCCTCGCGGAGGGCGACGCGGATCATGGAGCGCTTGGCAGCATCGGTGGCCTTGCGGATCGCTTCCGGCACCTCACGGGCCTTGCCGTGGCCGAAGCCGACGCGGCCCTTCTGGTCGCCGACGACGACAAGCGCGGCGAAGCCGAAGCGACGGCCGCCCTTCACGACTTTGGCGACGCGGTTGATGTGGACCAGGCGGTCCACGAATTCGCTGTCGCGCTCTTCGCGATCAGCACGTTCTCTGGGTTCTCTAGCCATGAGACCTCTCACTTGCGCGGGCGGCGGGCCCGCTCGCTAAGGGTTGCTTGGATTATACCCGCCGTTAGAAATCCAGACCGCCTTCACGGGCAGCGTCGGCGAGAGCCTTGACGCGGCCGTGATAGAGGTAGCCCGAGCGGTCGAAGATGACCTGCTTCACGCCGGCCTGAACCGCGCGCTCGGCAACGAGCTTGCCCACTTCCTTCGCCGCATCCACGGTGGCTCCGGTCTTGAGCTTGCCCTTCACGTCAGCCTCGAGGGTCGAAGCCGAGGCGACCGTATGGCCGCTCACGTCGTCGATGACCTGGGCGTAGATCTGCTTGGACGAACGGAAGACCGACAAACGCGGACGGCCATTCGCTGCCTTCTTGATCGCACGGCGCACACGAGCCTTGCGGCGATCTTCAGCGCCTTTCTTCTCAGCCATGATACGTCGTCCTTACTTCTTCTTGCCTTCCTTGCGGAAGATGAACTCGTCGGAGTACTTGACGCCCTTGCCCTTGTAGGGCTCCGGACCGCGGTATTCGCGGATCTCGGCGGCGGTCTGACCGACGACCTGCTTGTCGATGCCGGCCACGACGACCTCCGTCGGACGGGGCGTCGTGATCGTCACGCCGGCCGGGATCACGTAGTCGATATCGTGGCTGTAGCCCAGCGACAGCTTCAGCACCTTGCCGGCAACGGCGGCCTTGTAACCGACGCCGTTGATCTCAAGGCGCTTCTCGAAGCCCTTGGACACGCCTTCGACCAGGTTCGCCACCTGGGCGCGGGACATGCCCCACTTTGCACGGGCCGTCTTGGACTCGTCGCGCGGGTTCACCGACACGGCGCCGTTCTCAAGAGCAACCGACACTTCTTCAGGAACGAGGAACGAGAGTTCGCCCTTCGTGCCCTTAACCTTCACCATCTGACCGTCAACGGTAGCCGTCACACCTGACGGAACCGTAACGGGCTTCTTGCCTACTCGGGACATTTTCGAATCTCCGTGGTTCTGTGCGGGTGCTTCGGCCTTAGAAGACCTTGCAGAGCACTTCGCCGCCCACGTTCTTCTCACGGGCCTCGTGATCGGCCATCACGCCCTGCGGCGTCGAGAGAATGGTGATGCCCAGACCGTCGGCCACGCGAGGCATGGTGTCGACGGAGGCATACACGCGGCGGCCGGGCTTGGAGACACGCTCGATGGAGCGGATCACCGGCTGACCGTCATAATACTTGAGCTCGATCGAGAACTCCGTTCGGCCGTTGCCGAACTCGGTCTGCGAGTAGTCGCGGATGTAGCCCTCGGACTTGAGAACCTCGAGGACGCGAGCGCGGAGCTTCGAGCCGGGGGTGGAGACGGACCCGCGACGGCGCATCTGCGCGTTGCGGATACGGGTGAGCATATCGCCCAACGGATCGTTGATCATATGATGCCCTCCCCCTTACCAGCTGGACTTCACGAGGCCCGGGATCAGGCCCTTGTTGCCCAGTTCCCGCAGAGCGATACGGGACATGCCGAGTTTGCGGTAGTAGGCGCGCGGACGGCCCGTGATCTCGCAGCGGTTGCGGATGCGGGTCTTGCTCGCATTACGCGGCAGCTCAGCCAGCTTGAGGCGCGCTTCGAAGCGCTCCTCCATGGACTTCGACTCGTCGTTGGCGACCGCCAGAAGGCGCTCGCGACGGCCGGCGAACTTCTTCACCAGCTCACGACGATGCTTGTTCTTCTCAATAGCGCTTTTCTTTGCCATGCTTTTATCTCCAGTGTCCGCGTTTGAGGACAGCTATCCTCACTGCCGGAACGGGAAGTTGAAGTGACGCAGCAGGGCGCGGGCTTCTTCGTCGGTTTTCGCCGTGGTGGTGATGACGACGTCCATGCCCCAAACCTGCTCGACCCTATCGTAATTGATCTCAGGGAACACGAGGTGCTCCTTGATGCCCATTGCGTAGTTGCCGCGGCCGTCGAACGACTTGGGGTTCAAGCCCCGGAAGTCGCGGACGCGCGGGAGAGCAATGGTCACGAGACGGTCAAGGAACTCGTACATGCGCACCTTGCGCAGCGTGACCTTGGCGCCGATCGGCATGTTCTCGCGGACCTTGAACTGCGAGATAGCCTTGCGGGCCTTCGTGATCACCGGCTTCTGGCCGGCGATGAGAGCGAGGTCAGCCGCAGCGACCGAAGCCTTCTTCGAGTCGGCGGTCGACTCGCCAACGCCCATGTTGAGCACGATCTTCTCGATCGTCGGCACTTCCATGGGGTTCTTGTAGCCGAATTCTTCAATGAGCTTCGGACGCACCACTTCCTCGTAGTGCTTCTTCAGCCGCGGCGTGTAGCCGTCCACCTGAGCCTTAGCCATCGATCAGGTCCCCCGAACGCTTGGCGAAACGGACCTTGCGGCCGTCTTCCAGAACTTTGAAACCAACCCGGGTCGGCTTGCCGTCCTTCGGGTCCGCATAGGCCAGGTTCGACAGATGGATGCTCGCCTCTTTCGAGATGATGCCACCTTCGGCATTCGCCGTCTGGCGCTGGTGACGCTTCACGAGGTTGACGCCGCGGACGACCGCGCGCTCTTCCTTCGGGAGCATCTGCACGACTTCACCGGTCTTGCCCTTGTCGCGACCGGTCAGGACGACGACCTTATCGCCCTTCTTGATCTTCGCGGCCATTAGAGCACCTCCGGCGCAAGCGAAATGATTTTCATGTGGTTCTTGGCACGCAGTTCACGCGGAACCGGGCCGAAGATTCGGGTGCCGACCGGCTCTTTCTGATTGTTGATCAGAACGGCGGCATTCCGGTCGAAGCGGATGACCGAGCCGTCAGCGCGGCGGATGTCCTTCGCGGTGCGAACGACGACTGCCTTCATGACATCGCCCTTCTTCACGCGGCCGCGCGGAATAGCCTCTTTTACGGATACGACGATGATATCGCCCACGGAAGCGTACTTACGCTTCGAACCGCCGAGAACCTTGATGCACATCACGCGACGGGCGCCGGAATTATCGGCGACGTCAAGATTCGTCTGCATCTGGATCATGGCTTTGATCCTTTCCTTTGTTTCAGACAGGTTTCCGGGCCAAGGCAGGATTGCCCCCCGGACTACGCCTGACGGGGATCTCTTGTCCCCTGCCCTTCAAATGTCGAGAGAGGCGGCCGTATACACGAACCGCCCCCGTTTGACAACCCCTAGAGAAGGCTTTGTTAAGCCTTCGCTTGGTCGACGAGCACCCAGGTCTTCAGTTTGGAGAGCGGCTTGGTCTCTTCGATGAAGACCGTGTCGCCCACCTTGGCTGTGTTGTTCTCGTCGTGAGCATGGTAGTTCTTCGTCTTACGCACGGTCTTCTTCATGACCGGGTGCGTGAAACGGCGTTCCACCTTCACAACGACCGTCTTGTCCTGCTTGTCGCTGACAACGACGCCCTGCAAAACGCGCTTCGGCATCTTGATCCCCTTTAAGCCTTCGCCGCAGCGGCCTTCTGGCGCTGCAGCGTCTTGACGCGGGCGATGTCCCGACGGACTTCGCGGACACGTCCGGTGTTCTCGAGCTGGCCGGTGGCGCGCTGGAAGCGGAGGTTGAACTGCTCCTTCTTCAGGTTCAGCAGCTCGTCCGTCAGCTGGTCCTGCGACATCGCGTTGAGGTCGGAGGCTCTCTGCTTAGACTTCATGATCCCCTCCTTACTCGGCAATGCGCTGGATGAAGCGCGTCTTGATTGGGAGCTTCGCGGCGCCGAGACGAAGAGCCTCGCGAGCGATATCCTCCGGCACGCCGTCGATCTCGAACATGATACGGCCAGGCTTGACCTTAGCCGCCCAGTACTCGGGAGCGCCCTTACCCTTACCCATACGCACTTCGGTCGGCTTGGTCGACACAGGCACGTCCGGGAAGATGCGGATCCATACCCGGCCCGCACGCTTCATCGCGCGGGTGATGGCGCGGCGAGCCGCCTCGATCTGACGAGCGTTGACGCGCTCGGGTTCCATCGCCTTCAGGCCGAACTGGCCGAAGTTGAGGTCCGTGCCGCCCTTCGCGGTGCCAGAGATGCGGCCCTTGAATTGCTTACGGAACTTGGTTTTCTTCGGTTGCAACATGGCAAACCTCTCCTGACCTCTCGGTTACGCCGCCTGCTCGCGGCGGCCACCGGAGCGGCCTCCTTCGTCGTTCATCCGCTTGTCCTGGGCCATCGGATCGTGCTCAAGGATTTCGCCCTTGAAGATCCAGACCTTGATGCCGCAGGTGCCATAGGTCGTGAAGGCCGTGGACGTACCGTAATCCACGTCCGCACGCAGGGTGTGCAGCGGAACGCGGCCCTCGCGGTACCATTCGAGGCGGGCGATTTCAGCGCCACCCAGACGGCCCGAGCAGTTGATACGGATACCCTCGGCGCCCAGACGCATGGCCGATTGAACGGCACGCTTCATGGCGCGGCGGAAAGCGACACGGCGCTCGAGCTGCTGGGCGATCGAGTCGGCCACCAGCGTAGCGTCGACTTCCGGCTTACGGACCTCGACAATGTTGATCGCCACATCGGCGTCGGTCATCTTCGAGACGAGCTTGCGCAGCTTCTCGATGTCGGCGCCCTTCTTGCCGATCACCACGCCCGGACGACCCGAGTGGATGGTGACGCGACACTTCTTGTGCGGACGTTCGATGACGATCTTCGAAACGGCGGCCTGCTTCAGCTGCTTCATGAGAGCTTCGCGGATCGCCATGTCCTCATGCATCAGCTTGGCGTACTCGCCTTTGCCGGCGAACCAGCGCGAGTCCCAGGTCCGGTTGATGCCGAGCCGAAGACCGATCGGGTTAACTTTCTGACCCATCTGGTTCTCCTTTATGCCTGTTCGGCAACTTCCCGAACCACGATCGTGAGGTTCGAGAACGGCTTCATGATACGAGCACCCCGGCCGCGGGCCCGGGCGTGGAAGCGCTTCATGACAAGCGCCTTGCCGACGAAGGCCTGGCTGACGACGAGATCGTCCACATCGAGATTGTGGTTGTTCTCGGCGTTCGCAATGGCGCTCTCGAGGCACTTCTTCACGTCGCGCGCGATGCGCTTGCGGGAGAACTCGAGATCGGCGAGAGCCGCAGAAACCTTCTTGCCGCGGATAAGGGCCGCAACAAGGTTGAGCTTCTGGGGGCTGACGCGCAGCATGCGAGCGACGGCTTGTGCCTCTGTGTCGCTCAGTGCGCGAGGAGTCGCGGCCTTACCCATCTTACTTCCTCTTCGCCTTCTTGTCCGCCGCGTGGCCGTGGAAGGTGCGGGTCGGCGAGAACTCGCCGAACTTGTGACCCACCATTTCCTCGTTCACGTTGACGGGAATGTGCTTCTGACCGTTGTAGACCCCGAATGTGAGGCCCACGAACTGCGGGAGAATCGTGGAGCGGCGGCTCCAGATCTTGATAACCTCGTTGCGGCCCGAGGAACGGGCAGCCTCGGCCTTCTTGAGGAGGTAGCCGTCGACGAACGGACCCTTCCAAAGCGAACGTGCCATGACGTGCCTCTATCCTTACTTCTTCCGAGCGTGGCGGCTCGACACGATGAACTTGTCGGTCCGCTTGTTCGAACGGGTTTTCTTGCCTTTGGTCGGGACGCCCCACGGGGACACCGGATGACGACCACCGGAGGTACGGCCCTCACCACCACCGTGCGGGTGGTCGATCGGGTTCATGGCCACGCCGCGGTTGTGCGGACGCTTGCCGAGCCACCGGTTACGACCAGCCTTACCGACAGAGGTGTTCATGTGGTCCGGGTTCGACACCGCGCCGACACTGGCGAAGCACTGGCCATGGACCAAGCGCTGCTCTCCCGAGCTCAGACGGATCGTCACGTAGCCCTGGTCACGACCCACGATCTGAGCGTAGGTACCGGCGGAACGGGCGAGTGCCGCGCCCTTACCGATCTTGAGCTCGACGTTGTGGATGATCGTTCCCACCGGCATGTTGCCGATCGGCATCGCATTGCCCGGCTTGATGTCGACCTGCTCGCCAGCCGCCACCTGATCGCCGACAGCCAGACGCTGCGGAGCCAGGATGTACGACTGCTCGCCGTCGGCGTAGCGGATCAGAGCGATGAAGGCGGTGCGGTTCGGATCGTACTCGATCCGCTCCACGGTCGCCGCATCGCCCAGACGGGCGCGACGCTTGAAGTCGACCAGGCGCAGGGTGCGCTTGTGACCACCGCCACGGAAGCGGACGGTCACGCGACCCATATTGTTACGACCGCCGGAGGAGCTCTTGCCCTCCGTCAGCTTCTTGACCGGCTTGCCCTTGTAGAGCTCGCTGCGGTCCACGATCACCAGCTGGCGCAGGCCGGGGGTGATTGGTTTGAAAGTCTTCAAAGCCATCGGATCACTCTCTCGTCCGATCAGAGGCCCGTCGTGACGTCGATGGTCTGGCCCTCAACGAGGGTTACAACCGCCTTCTTCACGTCCGACCGCTGGCCGCGGGTGCCGCGGAACATCTTCACTTTGCCCTTGGTGACAAGCGTGTTGACGCTCTTCACCTTGACATCGAACAGCTTCTCAACCGCTTCCTTAATCTGCGGCTTCGTCGCATCCAGCCGCACCTTGAAGACGACCTTGTTCTGTTCGGACAGGGTCGTGGCCTTCTCGGTGATGACCGGGCTTACGATCACATCGTAATGGCGCGGGTCCAGGCTCATTTGAAACGCGCCTCCAGCGCATCGACAGCCGACTTCGTGAGAACGAGCTTCTCGCGACGCAGGATGTCATAGACGTTGATGCCCTGCACCGGCAGGACGTCGATGTTCGGGATGTTGCGAGCAGCCCGCTGGAAGTTCGTCTCGATCTCGGCGCCGCCGATGATCAGCGCGTTGCCGAGGCCGAGCTTGCCGAAGCGCTCGACGAGAGCCTTCGTCTTCGGCTCGGAGAGCTTCACGTCGTCGATCACGACGAGCGAGGCGTCCTTGGCCTTGGACGAGAGCGCATGCTTCAGGGCAAGAGCGCGGACCTTCTTGGGCAGGTCGTGCGCATGGCTGCGGACCTGCGGGCCGAAGGCACGACCGCCGCCCCGGAACTGGGGAGCACTCGCGGCGCCGTGGCGGGCGCTGCCGGTGCCCTTCTGCTTGTAGACCTTCTTGGTCGTCCGGTCGATGTCCGAACGATTCTTGACGGCGTGCGTGCCGGCCTGGCGCTTAGCGAGCTGCCAGCGAACGCAGCGGGCGAGCAGGTCGGCGCGCGGCTCGAGTCCGAAGATGGCCTCGTTCAGGTCGACCGATCCGGCGCTCGCGCCTTCGAGCGTGGTGACATCAAGCTTCATCACGCGTTCTCCTCTTGGGCCTGCTCAGCCTGGGCGGCCGGCGCAGCCTCATTGCCGGTGCGGAACGCGCCGGGCATCGGCACTTCCTTCGGCAGCTTGCGCTTCACCGCGTCGCGGACGAAGATCCAGCCGCCGGCGACGCCCGGAACGGCGCCCTCGACGAGGATCAGACCGCGCTCGACGTCGGTCGACACGACACGCAGGTTCTGCGTGGTGACGCGCTCGACGCCCAGGTGACCCGGCATTTTCTTGTTCTTGAACGTCTTGCCCGGATCCTGGCGTCCGCCGGTCGAACCGATCGACCGGTGGGAGACCGACACGCCGTGCGTGGCGCGCAGTCCGCCGAAGTTCCAGCGCTTCATGCCGCCGGCGAAGCCCTTACCGGTGGTGATGCCCGTGACGTCCACGAACTGACCGGCAATGAAGTGATCAGCGGTGATCTCGGCGCCGACCGGGATGACAGCATCCTCGGACACGCGGAACTCCGCGAGCTTGCGCTTCGGCTCGACCTGGGCCACGGCGAAACTGCCGCGCTCGGCCTTCGAAACGTTCTTGACCTTGGCCTTGCCGACGCCGACCTGCAGCGCGGTGTAGCCGTTCTTCTCCATGGTCCGGTGGGCGACGACCTGGCAGCTGTCGACCTTCAGAACCGTGACCGGGACATGTTCGCCGGCATCCGTGAAGATGCGGGTCATCCCGACTTTCTGTGCAATGACGCCTGAGCGCATGTGCGTATCCTCTCGGCGTGTCTACCGAAGGCTCCAAGCCGTAAGGCTTAGAGCTTGATTTCCACGTCCACACCAGCAGCGAGATCGAGCTTCATCAGAGCGTCAACCGTCTGCGGGGTGGGGTCCACGATATCGAGAACACGCTTGTGAGTGCGCATCTCGAACTGCTCGCGCGACTTCTTGTCGATGTGCGGCGAGCGAAGCACCGTAAAGCGCTCGATGCGCGTCGGCAGCGGGATGGGCCCGCGAACCTGAGCGCCGGTCCGCTTCGCGGTCGACACGATTTCCCGTGTCGAAGCGTCGAGGATCCTGTGGTCGAACGCCTTAAGGCGAATACGAATGTTTTGACCGTTCATGGCTTATCCATTCAACAAGGGAAGCGGCCGGACCGAAACCCGGCCGCTGTCCTTTGATCCTCTAAAATCAATCCATCACGGCGGCGACGACGCCGGCGCCGACGGTACGGCCGCCTTCGCGGATGGCGAAGCGCAG
>NZ_JAGPUP010000485.1:0-25983 GCF_018069605.1 Microvirga sp. HBU67558
CATTGTTCTGGAATGCATTTTCCTTTCTGGCACAGGACATGCATGGTTCCCCGCAAATGCGTCGCAGAGTGAGGAGAGGACGTCCAATGATCACGCTCACCGACAATGCTGTCGCCGCTGTGAGGACTGCGCTTCATCGATCCGCCGAACCGGTCGAGGGCTTGCGCATCATGGTTCAAGCCGGCGGCTGCGCCGGCTTCAAATACCTAATGGGCCTGGACAGTGTCGTGCACGAGGGCGATGCGATCATCGAAAGAGATGGGATCAAGGTTTTCATCGACGTACGCTCCCAACCCCTTGTGGCCGGCATGATCGTCGATTTCATCACGGAACTCGATTCCTCCGGCTTTGTCTTCGACAATCCCAACGCACGAGAGAAGTGCGGCTGCGGTAAATCCTTTGGCTGATCGCGTGAAACAGGGAGTAGGGTCATGTGGGACTACAGTGACCAGGTGAAGGAACACTTCTTCAACCCAAGGAATGCCGGCGTTCTGGAAACAGCCAATGCTGTCGGCGAGGCTGGCGCCATCTCTTGCGGCGATGCGCTTAGGTTGATGATCCACATTGATCCACTGACGGAGACGATCACTGACGCGAAATTTCAGACGTTCGGCTGCGGCTCCGCGATTGCCTCCTCGTCGGCGCTCACCGAACTCATCATCGGAAAAACCGTCGACGAAGTGCTCCGGATCACTAATCAGGACATAGTTGACTTTCTCGGTGGCCTTCCGCTGGAGAAGATGCATTGCTCAGTGATGGGTTACGAGGCACTGCAGGCTGCAATCAGTAATTTTCGTGGCGAGCAATGGGTCAATGACCATGACGAAAGCGCGCTGGTTTGCAAATGCTTCGGTGTCGACGAAACGATAATTGAACGGGCCGTCCGCATCAACAGGCTCACCACCATCGAGCAGATCTCTCACTACACAAAGGCGGGTGGCGGCTGCAGCACGTGCTTAGAATCCGTTGAGGAAGTGCTTGTCCGAATCAATGCAGCGATGGCGGCTGAAGGCCTCATTACGGCAGAACAGGCTTATGTTGTTGGCGCGACGGATATCCGCGCACTCAACAACGAGGCGAGGGCGAGCACACAATCGGAACCGGTGGTCGCATCCGGTAAGACGCCGAGAATATCGCCACTCAGAACAGCTCGCTTTCCAGCGAAACCGGGAGCTGCCAGCCATCGATTGACGCCTCTGCAGCGAATTCGCTTGATAGAAGACGCTGTCGAGGGCGTGCGCTCTCACCTGAAGGCCGACGGCGGGGATTGCGAGCTTGTGGATGTCGACGGCGACCAGGTCTACGTCCGACTCTCCGGCCGATGCGCCGACTGTCAGATCGCCTCGGCTACTATCAACAGCATGCGCCAGAAACTTCATGAGGCGACTGGGCTCGCGCTTTGCGTCATTCCTGTCAGCAGGGGATCCCACCCATGAGGCCTATCTATCTCGACAATAACGCGACGACCCGAGTCGATCCTGAAGTCGTCCAAGCGATGCTACCGTTATTTACGGATCAATTCGGCAATCCTTCGTCGATACACGATTTCGGTGCCTCCGTGGGTGCGGCGGTGAAGAAGGCACGCCTGCAATTGCAAGCGCTGATCGGTGCGGAGTTTGACCATGAGATCACCTTCACCTCAGGTGGGACGGAAAGTGACAATGCAGCGATTCTTTCGGCGCTTGAGGTGATGCCTCACCGCACGGAGATCGTGACCTCCGCGGTCGAACACCCAGCCGTGCTGACGCTATGTGCGCATCTTGAGAAGACGCGTGGCATCAAGGTGCACACTATCCCAGTGGATCGCCATGGCAGGCTAGACCTTGATGCCTACCGGGCCGCTCTCACCCCGCATGTGGCAATCGTCTCGATCATGTGGGCGAACAACGAAACCGGTACTATCTTCCCCGTGGCCGAGCTTGCTGATTTAGCTAAGGAAGTTGGCGCGCTTTTTCATACCGACGCGGTGCAGGCGGTCGGCAAGCTCCCGATGGACGTGAAGTCTGTCGCAATTGATATGTTGTCGCTGTCCGGCCACAAGGTGCACGGTCCAAAAGGGATTGGCGCACTTTATGTCAGGCGGGGTGTGCGCTTCCGCTCACTAGTGAAAGGAGGACACCAGGAACGCGACCGGCGTGCGGGCACTGAGAACACTGCCGGCATAGTCGGGTTTGGCAAGGCGGCCGAACTCGCCTTGAAATTTATGGACGATCAGAACACACGGGTAAAGTCGCTCCGCGACCGTCTGGAGAAAGGACTTCTCCAGCGCATCCCAAACGCTTTCGTTAACGGCGACCTGCTGGAGCGGCTGCCGAATACTGCAAACATCGCCTTCGAGTATATCGAAGGAGAGGGCATACTACTTCTCCTCAGTCGCGAAGGTATTGCCTGCTCCTCAGGCTCAGCCTGCTCGTCTGGCTCGCTGGAGCCGAGCCATGTCCTCAGGGCGATGAACGTCCCCTTTACCGCGGCACACGGTGCAATCCGCTTCTCCTTCTCGCGCGACAACAGCGAGGACGATGTCGACCGGGTACTGGAGGTAATGCCCGGAATCGTGGAGAAGTTGCGTGATCTTTCGCCGTTCGGGGGACGTAGAGACGAAGTTTCAAGGAACTTTGATCCGGTCTAGGCCGGAGGTGTAGAAGAGCCGATAGCAGGTCATGAGATGTCCGGTCTTTCTCAGACGATATGCCCCTGCGCGATGACGAGCATCCACCCGACGTTAGCTTCACGATGGCAGAGAAGCTGAAAATGGCCGGGTCACTCCCGACGGCCGGCGTCACCGAGATCGACACCGGCAGGGCCATGGACGCAGACGAGACCGAGGCAATTCGCGGTGCGTTTCACCGTTGGACTCACAGGAGGTAGCGGATGACATCGCAGGATTTCGACCCGGCTCACGAGCGCGGTGTCGGCGCCGTTACTCGATCGGTGCCTGCCCCGAAAATCCGGCTGATCGCCAAGCTCAGGCTTTATCAGGGAGAACCGCTTCAGGTCACCGAGTGCTTGGCCGCGCGGGCCGCCGCCCCTAGCTTCTTCGTCGCGGCGGGGGCGAAGATGCATTGCCTACCGACCGCTACCATCTCGCCCGAGTCATCGAGAAAGCCGTGAGCGTCGGCGATGTGGCGCTGGATGAGGTGGCCGCCGCGACAGCCGTCCCCGACGGCACGAGCATAGGCCTCAAGCTTGCAGCGTCGTCTGGACTCGACGCCCATGTTGTGCGGGCCGCCCGCCGGCCGACAGCAGCCAGCAAGCCGCTCGTCGGGGGCGTTGTTTTCACCTATGAATCCGGCGGCCAGGACAAAATGGGCCCTCACTGCAGCTGAGCTGGTCGAGCTCTTCGACAGCCTGTGCAGCGAGGTTGCCGGCGGAACCGGGGAAATCGGTTGAGGCCAGGGATGTCATTTATCCTCACCACCACTCCTTCCGGCATAGCAGCCGAGCGACGCGACGTAAAAGCCGTTCCCTCGTCCTTGACGGCCATGCTCCGTGAGGAAATCGCCTGCGTGAAGGCGCACGACCTCGCCCCGTGTGCGGCAAGCTCAAAATTATGCTCATTTATCCCGGAGTTCACGTGAGCATCCGGCACCGGATCACTAATGAGTTGTGGCGGCAGGGCTCCCCAGCGTGCTTGCCGATCTGGGCGCTCCGTCTCATGACGAATGTCGACTTCCATCCGGACGCAATGGTCGGCCAGCGCTGCCTGATCGTTCATGGCACCCGTGCCGTCGTCGGCAAGAGCGCCGGAGTCGGCCGTTATGTGGCCTCCTCCGACAGTGTGACACTGGTCGTCATATCCTGTGCGCCAGGAGAGCGCTGTTCGGCCCCTGTGAACTCAATGCAGCGGTCACCGAGTAGGTCCTGCGTCAACTGACGGCGGTTGACATACCCAGCCGCATTGTTACTTGCCGACCGGCCGGAGACGCGATGTCCTGGCTCGTCAACCCTGTCTCGCTCCCCGAACTGAGGCTTTCGCAGTTGCAACGTCAACTTACCACAAAATCGCCCGAGCCCACCATTGTCGATCAGGAGAGAATGCAATGAGCATCGGTCCCGCTAAAATCCGTCACATCGATGTTCTCGCGCAACTCGAGGATCTGTCGAATGCGGAGGAGTTCTTCGCGGTCCTTGGCGTCTCCTATGATCCGAAGGTGCTCAAAGTCTCAAGGTTCCATATTATGAAGCGTATGGGGCAATACCTCGCCGCAGAGGACTTCTCTAAAGTTCCCGACCAGGTGATCGCGGCGCGGGTGTGCGCCATATTGGAACGCGCCTACGAGGACTTCGCGAGTTCCTCACCGCTCAAGCACCGAGTCTTTAAAGTGCTTCGAGATCACGATCCGGACAAACCTACCGCTCGGAGCCGCACCTTCATCCCACTCGATTCCGTCTCGACGCTGTTCGGAAAGATATGAAGGCGACACGATTTCAATGAGACAATGTCGAGAAGCTGACAAGTTAAGTCATCACGATGGCATATTTAGAAGAAAGAAATGTGATTTCAAAGACATAGAGGAAGGCACCATGACTGGTACGAATGATGCTAGGTAAGGACTAGGTAAGGAAATGAACCCACAAGCCCGCATCCGGATAGTAGCCTAGCGAGACCGCCATGCACATCGTAGTCTGTATTAAGCAAGTACCGGACTCGGCGCAGATACGCGTCCATCCGGTGACAAACACGATCATGCGTCAGGGTGTGCCGACGATCATTAACCCTTATGACCTGTTCGCCCTTGAAGAGGCACTTAGATTGCGCGACACCCATGGCGGTGAGGTCACTGTGCTCACCATGGGGCCACCCATGGCAGAGGATGCGCTGCGCAAAGCGCTCACCTACGGGGCTGACCGCGCGGTGCTCTTGACCGATCGGTTTTTTGCCGGCTCCGACACGCTGGCGACATCCTTTGCTCTCTCCCAAGCAATCGTGAGGGTTGGCCAGGCTTTTGGTACCCCAGACATCGTCTTCACTGGCAAGCAGACTATAGACGGCGACACCGCCCAAGTCGGGCCTGGAATCGCAAAACGCCTGGACCTGCTCCAGCTCACCTATGTCGCGAAGATCGCTTCTGTTGATCCCCTCGCGCGCGAGATCGCGGTGGAGCGCCGCTCGGAAGGCGGCACGCAAATGCTGAAGAGCAGGCTGCCTTGCCTCATCACGATGCTGGAGGGCACCAATGAGATCCGCCGCGGCTCTCTCGCCGACGCTCTGCGCGCTGCGCGCAGCCAGGTCGTGAAGTGGAGTGCGGCTGACGCCGGGATCGAGGACCTCACTAAATGTGGCCTGCGCGGCTCTCCGACGGTCGTCAAGCGCGTTTTCGCCCCTCCCTCGCGGGCAGAAAAGGCAATGCAAATCGACACCACCGACAAGACGCTGCGCGACCTTGCCAACGAACTGGCCGCTACGATCCTGACCCGCCAGCCAGCGCTGGAACACGAACTGACCTTCCGCGACGGCGTGTGACGCCAAGGAGCAGACGATGTCGACTGCGAAGCGAGAAACCCCTCCTCCCGCCGCCGGCCGCGCTGGCATGAAGAAGGAACTGCCCGAGCATTTCAAGGATTACCGGCACGTCTGGGTCTTCATCGAGCGGGAGCGTGGGCAGATCCATCCTGTCTCCTTCGAACTGCTCGGCGCAGGTCGCAAACTCGCTGACAAGCTCGGCGCCCAGCTCGCGGGTGTCGTGCTCGGGCCGCCGGGAGAGGCCACCAAGCATGCCGTTGCCGAAGCTTTCGCTTACAATGCTGACCTTGTCTACGTCGTAGAGGCGCCGCTGCTGGCCGACTACCGGAACGAGCCTTTTACCAAGGCGATGGCGGATCTGGTCAATACCTACAAACCCGAGATCCTGCTCCTTGGGGCGACCACGCTTGGCAGGGATCTTGCCGGCTCTGTGGCGACGACCTTGCTGACAGGACTCACGGCCGACTGCACGGAACTCGATGTGGATACAGACGGTTCGCTGGCCGCAACGCGACCAACTTTCGGTGGTTCTTTGTTATGCACGATCTACACGCTCAACTACCGACCGCAGATGGCAACGGTGCGACCGAGGGTAATGGTCATGCCGCAGCGGGTGGACAAGCCGGTCGGGCGTATCATCAAGCACACCCTGTCGATGGCCGAGGAAGAAATCGTTACCAAAGTCCTCGGCTTCCTGTCCGATGGCCAGTCGACAACGGCAAAGCTTGCCTATGCCAACGTCGTGGTTGCCGGTGGCCTCGGTCTCGGCTCGGCGGAGAACCTGCAGCTTGTGAAAAATCTCGCGCGGGCGATCGGTGCCGAATATGGCTGCTCGCGCCCGCTGGTACAGAAGGGCTGGATGCCCGCTGATCGGCAGATCGGCCAAACCGGCAAGACTATTCGGCCAAAGCTTTACATAGCGGCCGGGATTTCCGGTGCCATCCAGCATCGGGTGGGTGTCGAGGGGGCCGATCTGATCGTGGCCATCAACACCGACCCGAACGCCCCAATCTTCGATTTCGCCCATGTCGGGGTCCTCACCGATGCGCTTCGCTTCCTGCCGGTATTGACGGACGCCTTCACCGAGCGGCTGTCGCCGCACAATCGCGGCAATCTTGCGAGCTAATGGACGCGGTCATGACCGAGCAAAAATTCGACGCCATTGTCATCGGGGCCGGCATGTCCGGCAACGCAGCAGCTTACACGATGGCAAGTCAGGGATTGAAGGTGCTGCAGTTGGAGCGCGGTGAGTATCCGGGCTCCAAGAATGTTCAGGGTGCCATCATGTATGCGGACATGCTGGAGAAAATCATCCCGAATTTTCGAGATGATGCCCCCCTCGAGCGACATCTGGTCGAGCAGCGCTTCTGGATAATGGACGACACGTCCCACACCGGAGTGCACTATCGATCAGAAGACTTCAACGAGGTCAAGCCTAACCGCTATACGATTATCCGCACCCAGTTCGACAAGTGGTTTTCGCGCAAGGTACGCGAGGCCGGCGCGACGGTTCTGTGCGAGACGACGGTGACGGAACTCGTCCGCGATACCAAGGGTAAGGTAATCGGTGTCTGCACTGACCGCGCTGGCGGAGTGGTCTTTGCGGACGTCATCGTGCTAGCAGAAGGTGTTAACGGACTGCTTGGCACGCGGGCTGGCCTTCGCGAGAGCCCGAAGCCGGAAACCGTGGCGCTTGCCGTCAAGGAAATGCATTTTCTGCCCGAAGAGGTCATTGAGCAGCGGTTTGGCCTCAAGGCCGATGAAGGCTGCGTGATTGAGGCGGCGGGGACGATCTCCCGCAGCATGGCCGGGCTCGCCTTCCTCTACACCAACAAGGAATCGGTCTCACTCGGCATCGGCTGCCTCGTCTCCGCTTTTACCTCGACCATGGAGAGTCCTTACGTCCTCCTCGATGCTTTCAGAAACCACCCTTCCATCCGGCCGCTGATCGAGGGCTCGGAGGTCAAGGAATATGCCGCGCATCTCATTCCCGAAGGCGGCTACAAGGCGATTCCGCAGCTCTTCGGCGATGGTTGGGTGGTAGTAGGCGATGCCGCGCAATTGAATAACGCCGTTCACCGCGAGGGCTCGAACCTTGCCATGACCTCCGGCCGCATCGCCGGCGAGGCAATCGTCCAACTCAAAAGCCGCATGGATCCAATGACCAAGCAGAATCTTGCCCTCTACAAAACTATGCTGGACGAGTCCTTCGTAGTCAAAGACCTAATCAAATACAAAGACATGCCAGCTCTGCTCCATACCAATTCCCGCAATTTCTTCATGACCTACCCACAGCTGATGTCGAAGGCCGCACAGAACTTCATGCGGGTCGATGGCACCCCGAAACTCGAGAAGGAAAGGGCGACTATTGCTGACTTCATCAGGGCACGGTCGCGCTGGGGTCTGGTCAGCGACGCAGTCCGCCTAGCATTCGCCTGGCGTTGACGGAGAGACGAGATGACGACTATAGTGACGAAGTTACGCGTCGAGGACAAGCTTTATCAGAACCGTTATCTGGTTGACTCAGGGCGCCCCCATATCAAAGTGAGACCGCACGAGAGGCCTAGCGCGACCCTACTGGCGCTCACCCGCGTCTGCCCGGCCAAATGCTATGAGTTGAACGACAGGGGCCAAGTGGAGATTGCCGCCGACGGTTGTATGGAGTGCGGCACCTGCCGGATACTCTGCGAGGCCAGCGGTGAAATTACGTGGAATTATCCGCGTGGCGGCTTCGGCGTCCTCTTCAAGTTCGGATGACTGGTGTACGTATTGTTTCAAGAGCGTGAACCGGGAGACACCCGCAATTGCGATGAAACACCGCGCAAAAATTTGCTAAGAGCGCTCTCCCCGTATAAGAACTGTCTCCTAATCTAAGATGGGCGCCAGAAGATCATGTTCTTGTAACTCACAATCCAAATGGTACTTAGGGGGACCATCCTAGATAAGCCCTGAAGGATTTCCATCACCCACATGCTGCGGGATCGGGTCTATGAAGTAGGACCGCGGAACACCCGGCCTGAACCAACGATCAAAGCCATGTACAAAGCAGATCAATTGCTCACGGGAATCTACGAGATATCGGAGGTCCTAACTGCCCCAAACCGGCTGGAGATCACGCTCGCCAATGTCGTGGGAATCCTCCCCTCGTTTCTACGAATGCGTCACGGAGCAATCCTCGTCGTGGATGCTGAAGGAGAGACAGAGATTGCCGCTACTGCTGGCAATACCCACTCGCTTCAATCAGGCACTCGTTACGTCATACCGCAGGCTGTAGTCAACGAAATCGTCGCTACGGGGACGCCGCTCGTCATCCAGGATGTCCGCAAGTCCGAACTATTTCAGGTCGACTTTCAATCGTCTTCAAGCGGGGAGCCCCTTGCAATTACCTTCATCGGCGTTCCGATAAAGGCTGAGCACAAGATCCTTGGGACATTGTCGATCGACCGCGTCGCGGATGGCACCACCAGCGTCCGTGATGACGAGGAAGTAGGCTTCTTGACCATGGTCGCCAACCTAATCGGGCGGACCATCCGACTCCATCGCACCCTGAGCATGGATGGGCAGCGGCTTACCGGAGAGACACGAACACCAGAGAAAGCACTCGACAAGGAAAGGACCGTGCCCGCCCGGCTTCATCGTGCCAAACTCGACTGGATTATCGGTGAAAGTCCCGCAGTCAAGCAGGTGCTCGAAACCGTTTCGGTAGTAGCACAGACGAATACCAGTGTGCTTCTGCGGGGTGAAAGCGGCACCGGGAAGGAATTCTTCGCACAGGCCATCCATAAGCTTTCACCGCGGGCGAATAAGGCTTTCGTCAAATTGAACTGCGCTGCACTGCCTGAAACTATTCTGGAATCGGAGCTATTCGGGCATGAAAAAGGTGCCTTCACCGGGGCTATCTCGCAACGCGCCGGCCGTTTCGAGTTAGCGAACGGTGGAACCCTGCTTCTTGATGAAATCGGCGAGATTTCGCCTGCCTTTCAAGCCAAGCTGTTGCGCGTCTTGCAGGAAGGTGAGTTGGAGCGAGTCGGCGGCACCAGGACGCTAAAGGTCGACGTCCGGCTCATATGCGCCACCAATAAGGACCTTGAGACAGCTGTCGTGAACGGGGAGTTTAGGGCCGACCTCTATTACCGAATTAATGTGGTGCCGATTGTCCTACCACCGCTTCGAGAGCGCCCCGGCGATATTCCACGCCTCGCGAGAGCCTTCCTCGACCGGTTCAACAGGGAGAATCATCGCGAGCTCGCCTTCGCGGCGTCGGCGCTCGACCTGGTCTCGCAATGCTACTTCCCTGGCAACGTCCGCGAACTGGAGAACTGTGTGAGAAGGACGGCTACACTTGCGCATTCGAGGACGATCACTCCGTCGGATTTCGCCTGCCAGAACAGCCAGTGCCTTTCTTCACTCATCTGGAAAGGACCTAACCGTTGGAATGGCGGCAGAGCCATCAACGAGCTCGCCCACGGCACCATTATGCCGGCTGGATTGCCGTTGCCGGTTAAGCGAACTGGCGCTACGGAGGGCGATGTGCCGGCCGATGATGCTTGCGGACCGGACGGTCTCGCTCGCCCGATAGTGGGCTCGCGCCTTACGGAACGCGACCGGCTAATCGACGCAATGGAGAAGGCCGGTTGGGTTCAGGCCAAGGCGGCGCGTATTCTCGGCCTCACGCCGCGGCAAGTCAGCTATGCTCTGCGCCGGCAGCAGATCGAGGTGAAGAAGTTCTAAACGTCCTGGTGACGTCAGACGCCAGACTGGAGATGCACCTAATGGGATGGTCCGGCCGTGCTCCTGCCCCGCTTGTTCGTAAGCTGTGGGGCTTTAAGCCACGCAAGGGGCACGTCCCATGTCACGGTCTTCTTCCTCTTCCGCCATTGCCACGCTCGGTGTCGATCTGGGCAAGAACAGCTTTCACCTCGTCGGCCAGGATGAGCGCGGTTCCATCGTGCTGCGGATCAAGCTCTCCCGCGCCCAGCTCACGCCGCGCCTGGCCAATATCCCGCCGTGCCTGATCGGCATGGAGGCCTGTGCCGGGGCTCACCACATCGGCCGCCTGCTCCAGGCACTGGGTCACGAGGTACGCCTGATCCCTGCTCAATACGTCAAACCCTTCCTCAAGGGGCACAAGAATGACTACCGTGATGCCGAAGCCATCGCAGAGGCGGTGCAACGGCCCACCATGTCGTTCGTGGCGATCAAGACGCCGGACCAGATGGATCTGCTTGCCCTGCACCGCGTGCGCTCGCGCCTGGTCAGCAAGCGCACGGGCGTCACCAACCAGATCCGGGGCTTCCTGCTCGAGCGCGGTATCACCGTACGCCAGGGGCTTGCGCCCTTGCGTCAGGCCCTGCCAGGCATCCTGGCTTCGTCCTCTGATGCCCTGTCGCTGCGCATCGTTCATCTCATCGCCGATCTGGCTGAGGATTGGCGTCAGCTCGACGAGCGCATTGCCGCGGCCTCGGCCGAGATCGAGGCGCTGGCCGCCCAAGACGAGCACTGCCAACGCCTAATGAGCGTGCTAGGTGTCGGGCCGATCATCTCCAGTGCCGTGGTGGCGGCGATCGGCACCGGGGCCGGGTTCAAGCAGGGGCGGGACTTCGGCGCCTGGCTCGGGCTGGTGCCCAAGCAGGAGTCGACCGGCGACCGCACCATCCTGGGCAAGATCTCCAAACGCGGCAACAAGTACCTGCGGACGCTGTTCGTGCAGGTAGCCCACATTGTTCTGGTGCGCCGCCCCCACGGAGCGAAGCTCGGCCTGTGGCCCTGGATAGAGGCTGCGGGACGGCGGCTGCATCGCAACATGCTGGTGATTGCGCTCGCCAACAAGCTCGCCCGCATCGCCTGGGCGGTGCTGGCCCGCGGACATGCCTACCAGCCGAGGAGTGCTTCCCATGCCGTCTGAGGTGATCTTGCCCGTGAGCCTTTCCGGAACGGGTTCGCATGAACCATCAACCCTGAGGGTCGAACGATGACAGCCTTCCGACAACCGGCAGTTTCCCGCCGAGGTTTGCGAGAGGATGAAGGAGATGGACGAACGGTCTGCCCGGCGCAACCACAGGACTGGGTGCCATGATGGCCCATTGAGGTCTTGCAGCTAGCGAGTCTTGGATGCGCGCGGATACCCATGCTGGCCCGGAGCTGAGGCTCCACACCGAGGCCGAATACATTGATGCAGCTCTCACGTTTGTCACTCTGCCAACATCTTGCGACGCACGGCCGGACCATACATTGTGGCATTGGAGGTGCCTGAGACACCGGGCCTATCGCAATCCGATTCGCCTGTACATTGTCGAGATCCTGACGAAATGGTGTCGGAGCAAACCAGCAGAATCGGACATGAAAAGCTAACACACTGAACTAAATCCGCTTTTGAACTGGCGTGGCTCTTGCGTGCTGAACTGTCACGTTCACCCAAAACGGAGCCGTTTGATGTCCGTACCGCCGATTTCGCTTGAAAGCCTGACCAGCACGACATCGTTCGACCAATTGTTGACAAACGCAGTATCCATTGGCTGCGCACCTTCACCCTGTGGCTCGTCCGAAAAGCCGGACGACGTGAATCCAGCTATCTGGGAGAAGATCAAGGATCACCCCTGCTTTTCAGAAGAGGCGCACCACTATTTCGCACGCATGCACGTCTCCGTCGCGCCAGCCTGTAATATCCAATGCAATTACTGCAATCGCAAGTATGACTGCGCCAATGAAAGCCGGCCTGGGGTCGTCTCGGAAAGACTGACGCCAGACCAAGCGTTACGCAAGGTGATCGCGGTCGCCAACGAAGTGCCTCAGCTTTCCGTTCTCGGCGTCGCCGGACCCGGCGATGCCTGTTACGACTGGAAGAGGACAAAGGCCACCTTGGGGCTGGTCGCAAGGGAACTTCCCGACATCAAGATGTGCATCTCCACCAATGGGCTCGCGCTGCCGGATCATGTCGCCGAGCTTGCCGACATGAATGTCGATCACGTGACGATCACCATCAACATGGTCGACCCGGACGTCGGAGCAAAGATATATCCGTGGATATTTTACGACCACCGTCGCTACACCGGCATCGAAGCTTCCCGGATCCTGCACGAGCGGCAGATGCTTGGCCTGGAGATGCTGACGGCGCGTGGTATCCTTACCAAGATCAACTCGGTTATGATCCCCAGCGTCAACGACGAGCACCTGATCGAGGTGAACAAGTGGGTCAAGGAGCGTGGCGCGTTCCTGCACAACGTCATGCCGTTGATTTCCGACCAAGCGCACGGGACGTATTACGGCTTGGCCGGGCAGCGCGGCCCGAATGTGATGGAGCTGAAGGCCCTTCAAGACCGTCTGGAAGGGGGCGCCAAGTTGATGCGCCATTGCCGGCAGTGTCGGGCCGATGCCGTCGGCCTGCTCGGCTCCGATCGCGGACAGGAATTCACGCTTAGCGAGATTCCCAGCGAGGTCACTTACAACGGCAAGCGCGGGGCGTACCGCGAGGTGGTCGCCGGGGAGCGCGGAGCACACGTCGCGGCCAAGGTAGCGGCGGCCGCTGCAGTCAAGGCAGCGGGCTCCCGAAAGTCGCTTCTCGTGGCAGTGGCAACTAAAGGAGGCGGCCGCGTCAACGAACACTTCGGGCATTCAAAGGAACTCCAGATTTATCAGGCCTCACCGGAGGGAATCAAGCTCGTCGGGCATCGCAAGATTGCACAATATTGCCACGGCGGCTGGGGCGAGGACACAACTCTCGACGACGTCATCGCTGCGCTTGAAGGCATAGACATCGTGCTGTGCGCTAAGATCGGAGATTGCCCCAAGGATCAGCTCACGGCGGCCGGAATTCGAGCAACGGACGCTTACGGCTATGACTACATCGAGACCGCGATCAGCGCACTTTACATCGCTGAACTCGGTGTAGAGCCACTGGCGGCGATTGCCTGAGCCGTCTCATACCATCCGAAATAGGAGAAAAGAATGGCCTTTAAGATCATCGCATCCCAGTGCACTCAGTGCGGTGCCTGCGAATTCGAATGTCCATCCGCCGCGATCAAGTTCAAGGGTGATACCTACGTGATCGATCCAGACAAGTGCACCGAATGTAAGGGGGCATTCGATATACAGCAATGCGCCTCGGTATGTCCGGTGCCGAAGACCTGCGTTGCCAGCGGATCATCAAATTGACTACTAGCACGGCTAGGGTCATCTCCTAAGGATGACCTTAAACCTCCCTATTGGCAACCTGCAGCCGCCAGAAAGGAACGGCCATGGACCTCGGACGCGAACAGGAGGTCGAAATCCGCAAGCCCCCAGAATTTGGGCTGGGTGAGCGGGTTCGTGCCAGGATCCACATAAAGAATGACGGCACTTATCCTGGTAGAGAGATCGGCGAACACCTAGTGCGGAAGGGCGACGAGGGCTATGTGCGCGATATCGGCACCTTCCTCCAGCAGTTCTACATTTATGCGGTCGAATGGGTCGGTCGCGGTACCGTCGTCGGCATGCGTGCCCGTGAACTAATAAGTCTCAGTAAAGGCCCCCTGACAGCGCCGAAGTTACTGCAGGGTCGAGCGAAGGAACAGCCAGATGAAGATCATGATCCGTAGATCCAGCGCCGGCTTGTCGGCGTACGTTCCCAGGAAAGATCTCGAGGAGCCGATCATCAAGGTTGAAAATGAAAACCTGTGGGGCGGGACCGTAACGCTCAGGAACGGCTGGCGATTTGTCCTGCCCGACCTCCCTCAGGAGACGCGTCTGCCGATCACCGTCGAGGCGAGGAAGATTTCAGATCAGGACTGATGCTGTGGGTTGACAGGACGAAAACGGTAAGATGATACGAGCATGAAAACGATACTGACCTCTGGCCATCTCTTTCTCATTAGGAACCGTGATGCCGGGCAGTCACCCGACCTTGTATCGATGGAAACAGAAGTACGGCGGCCTCACCCTCGACAAGGAGATGCTTTCAGAGGCCATCCGCCCAAAACTATGACGCCTGCTCGGGGCCGGGAGATCGTCGACTTCGTGCGGACTGTCTTTCGGGTGTCGATCCGCCGGGCCTGCCGGGCTGTGCCGGCGCCGCGCTCGACGTATCACTACCGCTCCCGCCGCCCCCAGCAGGCTGCTCTCCGCAAACGCATCCGCGGGGTCGCTGAAGCGCGCGTGCGCTACGGCTACCGCCGGATCTGGATCGTGCTCCGGCGCGAAGGCTGGCCGATCAATGCCAAGCGCGTCTACCGGCTCTACAAGCTCGAGGGATTACCATGCGCCACAAACCACCCCGGCGACGGGTTGCGGCCAAGATCCGCGAGGACCACTCACCGGCTACCGCCCCCAATTAAGTCTGGGCGATGGACTGGATGTACGATCAGCTCTTCGACGGGCGGCGCATCTGGGTCCTGACGATGCTCGACACCTGGAGCCGGATCTGTCCCGTGCTTCGGGTGTGCCGGATCGCCACCCCATGGGAGGTGATCTCAGCCCTGGACGAGGCGGTGCGGCGGTTTGGGAAGCCCAAAACTATCCGGGTTGATCAGGACTGCCAGTTCACCTCGCGCGAGCTCGACCTGTGGGCCTATTCGCATGGGGTGGCGCTCGACTTCAGCCGGCCCGGCAAGCCGACCGATAACGCCTACATCGAATCCTTCAATGCCCGGGTTCGGGCGGAATGCCTGAATCAGAATTGGTTCAGGGATCTGGACGACGCGCGCCGGAAGGTGGAGGATTGGCGGGTTGATTACAACGAAGTGAGACCGCATAGCGCAATCGGTGATAGGCCACCGATGGCTTTGCTCCACCAGGCCTTAGGCGCGCCTGAGGCTGTTCCAGGACCGTAGATTCTCCCACGATCCGGTCCAACTTCGGGGATGCAGCGTTCCATCAAAACAATCAATTTTACCACTCTTTTGGAATGTTGCATAGACAGCAGCACCTGGCGCGCACCGAACGGGCCACTGCTTCCGTCGCGTGACGGGTGACCCAAAAAGGGCCTGACAAGAGGAAGACTTCGCAAGCACTCTGAGGTGCGATGGAGACTATGCCGGGAACATGAGTTGCAACTAGTCAATTCTATGCAACCAGGAGCCCTTGATCAGGCACCCAAACGCGATGAGGGGCAATTTTCGCGACGCGGCTCCGTTGAGTGATGGCGCCGTGTCCGCGTTGAAACGTGTGATAGGAAGGAACATGAGGGCAGACCAACTTACGAAGCAAATCAACGCCAACATTGAGAATCGTACTGAGTCGTCCCACCGGGCGACTTCGGCTGCAGCTATATCGGAAAGCGGCGCGATAACTACCGCCACAGAAATGCCCCCGCTCGGCCTCGATTTGCTGGGTTTGCGTTACTCGACCGCCGTCCCGCGCGGCGGAGGCTGGGGCGGCCGTCGAGTACAGCATCCCCCTCCTGTGCTATGGCACAGCGGCTGGCGGCCTCCTCGGCGACAAATGGCTTGACGGACCGGAACCGCCGGAGCAACTGGAGAATCGTTCGTTGGCGAAGTACGGCATCATCGACGACCTCGGCGGCTGGGACCTGTTCCAGGCCTTTTTGACGATGCTACACCAGGTCGCGGATCCTCATGGGACCGACGCCGTCACGGTCGCTAGCGCTGCGATGCTCGAGCGACCAGGCGTGGCGACTGTCATCATCGGTACGCGACCGCTCTCATCTGGTCTCGAACGTCGCCATCTCTGGCCTCGCCCTGACCGCCGAGGACGTCGACCTTATCACCGAAGCGCTGGCGGAAGCGAGGGAGCCTGAAGGCAATGTCTAGGGGCTGGAGCGCGACGACCAGAACGGCAGTCGCGCCCGCGAATTGTGGTTAACTTGAAGCCCGGTACACGGATGTAAGTTGGAGAAAGTTGAATGAGAAAAGCCTCACCTTCTAAGCTAATGTTCGGCATCTTCGATCATTTGGACGAGAACGGCAGCGCCATTGCACAACAATACGCCGACCGCCTCAGGCTGGCAGAAGCTTGTGACGGACTCGGCTTTTACGCTTACCATCTAGCGGAGCATCATTGTTCGCCACATGGTAGGGCCCCGTCGCCGAATCTGTTCTTGTCGAGCGTCGCACAGCGTACCCGGCAGATTCGCGTCGGCCCACTGGTCATGCTGCTTAGCCTTCATCATCCGCTACGTGCATTTGAGGAGATCTGCATGCTCGACCAATTGAGTGGTGGCAGGGTCGAGATGGGTATAGGGCGCGGCTCTCTTCCGACCGAGTTAAGTTACTTCGGGATAGGTGCGGACGCGGTGCCAGAACGCTATCTTGAAGCGAGCAAAATTCTAACGGAGGCGATGAGGGGCGGCACCCTTTGCTATCAGGGTCACCATTTTCAGCTAGACAACGTCCCGTTGACACTGAGGCCTCATCAACGCCCGCACCCGCCGATATGGATCGCCACCAACCGACCAGAGTCTGCGCGCTGGGCCGCTTCAAACGGCGCAAATATTGCATGTGTAGGACCCGCGTCGTTTGTTCGCAAGATTACTGAAGCATATCGTGCCGAGGGAGGACTCAATACGGGCATGGACGGCCAGCCACCATTTCTTGGATTGCTTCGCATGATTGTTGTCGGGCAGTCTGAAAACCATGCATACTCGCTGGCGGCTCCTGCTTTCGGACGATGGCTTGAAAACTTCAAATTCCTGTACCACCGCAACGCAATTCCCGTTCCACCAAATCTGCCCCCGACCTTCGAGGCCGCAATCGAGAGCGAATTGTGCGTGGTAGGAACGGCGGCTTCTGTGCGACAGGCTCTGTTTGATCAGTTGGAAGAGGCGGGAGCCAACTATCTTCTTTGCCAGGTCGCGTTTGGCGATCTGCCCTTCGACATCTCACTTTTAGCAGCAATGACCATCAAATCCGAATTGATGGACCGAACTGCATGAGTGCGATCATCCCCGAAGAGGCTATCTAGAAAGGCCGTTTCTTCGCCTTGTCGCATGGATCGGCAGGATCCGTACCCGAAGTCGGATACGATAGGAGATCGTCCTCCTTTTCTTGCTCTCGGATGTGTACCTTGCCGTTCACAGACAATGCAACTCGCTAGAGCATCGGACCGGAAACCTGACTCCTGGGCTTCTGTACGAGACCGATCTGTGATTCACTTGCTGGAACGGGAGGTGGATCATGGGTCGCTGCTATTCTCTCGATCTGCGGGTGCGGGTGGCTGGCTTTGTCGAGGCGGGCTATTCCTGCCGGGCAGCCGCCGAGCACTTTGCCGTCAGCGAGAGCTTCGCCCTCACGCTGGTGCGGCGCACGCGGGACACCGGTTCGCCGGCGCCGGCCCGTCAGGGCCGGCAGCGAGCACGGATGCCGATTCCTCCGGACGTCGGCGCAGCCATCGTTTCCTACTTGCGGAATGGCCGCCCGACCTCACCGTGTCGCCGGCTGTTTCTTCGCACATTGGCGCCCCTTGTCGGCTTCGCCTCCGGCTGTGCCATCACGATGGTCGCCAAGATGGCGCTCGAGCGTGCCGGGATCAGCGGCTACGCCCACCAAGGGGCCCATATCTTCCGCCACAGCCTTGCCACCGAGCTTCTCCGCTCCGGCGCGACATTGGCGGAGATTGGCCAATTGCTTCGGCATGAGAGCCACGACACGACGCGCATCTACGCGATGGTGGACATCGAGACGCTTCGGACACTAAGCCTTCCCGGGCCGGGAGCTGTGCAATGACCCGTCTACGGTCCGCACTTGAGCAGTATCTGAGCATGCGCCAGGGCCTCGGCTACAAGTACGAGCATCAGGCGCGGCGGCTTGCCGACTTTGTCTCCTTCATGGAGCGCCACAAAGCCGCAACCATCACCACAAAGCTGGCCGTAGCCTGGGCGACCCTGCCAGCCGATCGACACGCATCTTGGACCTTGCGCTTGACCGATGTGCGCGGCTTCGCGCCATCTCGCGAACATCAATCCCGAGACGGAGGTGCCGCCTGTGGGGATCTTGCCGCCCCTGAAGCGCGCCAAACCCTATGTCTATAGTGAGGTGGAGATCGACGCGCTCTTGACGGCGGCGCTGGCCCTGCCGCCGGCAAACGGTCTACGACGATGGACCTATTACTATCTGTTCGGGTTGATCGCGGTGACAGGCATCCGTCTGTCCGAGGCGATCGGGCTTTGCCGCGATGGTGCCGACCTGGACGAGGGCGTGCTGACAATCCGGCAGAGCAAGTTCGGCAAGTCGCGCCTTGTGCCCTTGCATGCGACAACTTGCGCGGCTCTCCGCAGCTACGCCCAGCGGCGGGAGGCTCATCTTGGATCGGACTGCGGGTCGCACTTCTTTGTGGCCGAGCGCGGCGGCCGCTTGCTCCACCAATATGTCCATCGTGCCTTCTGGCGTTTGTCGCGTGAGATTGGATTACGATGTGCGGGCGATCGCACGGGGCCTCGCGTGCACGATTTTCGGCATCGTTTCGCGATCCGGACGCTTTTCGGCTGGCATCGCGAGGGGTTCGATGTCGAGCAGCGGCTCCCGATGCTCTCCACCTACCTCGGTCACGCCTGCGTGCGCGACACCTATAGGTACCTGTCGGCCTGTCCGGAGTTGATGGAAGCGGCAGCACGGCGCCCCGACCAGCGGTGGGAGGCCAAGCCATGAAGCAGAGCTGCAATGTCGCTCCCCTAATCGAGCGCTACTTCACCGGACGGCTCATGCGCCAGCGCAACGTCATTGCCAACACGATCGCATCGTACAGAGTCACGTTCCGGCTGCTGTTCAAGTTTGCACAGGTGCGGCTCCGTATGCCGCCGTCCGCGTTGGCCATCGATGATCTTGATGCACCGGTCATGAGCGCGTTTCTCGCTGATCTCGAGACGAAGCGAGGCGCCAGCGCGAGGACGCGCAATCTGCGCTTGACGGCCATTCGTTCCTTTTTACGGTTCGTGTCCTTCGAGGAGCCGGCGCGTATGCGCCCAACACGCTGCCTCAGTCGCCGGGCCGATCGCACGACCCGGTTCATACAGGTCCGAAGCCGGAATAGGCGTCCGCCTGCAGAAAGCCACTATAGCTCTTCAGGAACGATTGCGGGTGCTCACCCTTGCGATCGGGCGAGTAGAAATACACGGCCGCCGACGGATCCGCCCCGGCAATGGGCGGTCATTACGCACCACGGTCCAGAGCCGGCCGGCCTTCGCATTGCCTTTGGCCAGCACCGGCACCGGTGTGTCGTCGGCGTGCAGCCGCTCAGCCATTATTACTTGGTCGGCGATTAGCGCACTCAAAGGTTGGGGTGCGACCGTAACAGCGCCCATCCAATCACACAGGGTGGAAACACAGCCGCGACTTGTATCTGTGAGAGTATGCCAAAGACGTGGCGCTGGACTTCTCCCGCCCCGGCAAGCCCACCGACAATGCTTATATTGACGCCTTCAACGGCCGCTTTCGGGCCGAGTGCCTGAACCTGCACTGGTTCCTGACGCTTGCCGACGCCCACGAAAAGATGGAGGATTGGCGCAGATACTACAACCTGCATCACAACACCCATCTGTCTATGTCATTGATGGAAAGAGAGGTTGTTGATCGGGATGCGGCCCGTGGGGTATTTTGCCGAGCGCTCCACTCGTTGGCCAACCTCGTTCGCCGCTGATCCATCAAGATCGGCGCGGCTGAAGATCCAGGGACCATCCGCATGCGGATGGATGGCGGTAATCTCACCACGCTCGGCGGCCAGCCTGAGTCCCATCATTGGGTCGGCGCCAGATCACATCGCCGTTGGGCTGCCGGGCCGGCAGATCGAACCCGTGCTCGTGGAACCACAGCAGAGCCTGGCGGGCGCTGCCCAATTCCGCCACCCTGTCGAACACCAGCACGATCGCGTCCTGCACCCGCTGGTCCAAATCCTTCTCCCAGCGGTCGCCAGCCTTTACGAACCCGACCGGCGCCGTGACGAGGAGTTCACCGCGTTTGGCTTTCTCGTAGCGCGCCGTGAGCGAGCGCTGACGCAGGAGATCGAGTTCATACTCATTGAGGGAACCCTTGAGCCCGAGCAGCAACCGATCGTTGCCCTGCCGCGGGGCATAGACCGTCTCCTGGTCAATCAGCACCGTGTCGACCACGCGGCACATCTCGATCAGTTGCTGCCAAACGCGGCTGTTGCGGGCAAAGCGTGACACCTCGCGGGCGGCCACGGCGCCGACTTTGCCGAGGCAGACTTCGGCCACCATGCGCTCGAAGCCGGCGCGGGCGGTGGTGCCGGCCGCTGGCCGCCCGAGGTCGTCGTCGACGGTTTCGATTTGCGCCCAGCCCAGCATGGTCAGCCAATCCCGCATGGCGTACTGCAGGGTGCTGCTCTCGCGATTATGCAGAACCTGATGAGCGGAGGACTGGCGAACATGGAGGATCGCCTTGCGCTCCAGATGGTGGGGCTGGATCTTGTCAGTCATGATCGCGCTCCTCCGCCTGTCCCGGACGGCCGTCGCGGACGTGTTCGAGGATCAGGCGAACCATCAGGTTCGTCAGCGCCTGCTGCGTCTCCGCAGGCAGGGTCTGCCAGTCTGGCATCCGCGGCTGGCCGCCGTCGCTTGGCTGGGCAAACAGGTCGAACTGCTCTGGTCTGGACCGAAGGATATGATGAGGGCTGCTCTGGCGTCGCATGGGCCTCTCCCCGATTCCCGTCGTGAGAGATCCAGTTTGCCGCCGCAGCCATAGGAGTCGACGGTGCTCGCTTCAACACATCAGCCAGCAGCGCCATCAAAGCCTGGATTGCGGCGATCTCCACCTGAGGAGCGAGCTCAACTCGCATCGGCGCGCACACGGCTCGATCGAGCATCCAGAGAGGGAGTTCCAATCTGCGGGACGGATCACCCTCGTGGCGGCAGCGAACACAATCGCCAGCGGCCTTCTCGACGATCTCATCAAGCTGGACGATGCACCCGGCCCAGGGATGCCACGGATACAGAACCTCGCGCTCTTCGGTCCTGTGGGCGTTCCGTCGTCGCTTTGTACAATGAGGATCGGCCACATGGGGCGCTTGGGCATAAGCCGCCGATCTCACTGCTGAATCACGGCAGAACAGCCAGCCTGCCGCCGTGAGAAAGGCCGGAAATCTCTAGCCTCCGGCGATCCGAAGGAGGGGCCCGGCCCAGTCCACGAATCCCTCGACCGTCTGCGGAACTCGGACGGGATTGCATCTGACGCTCTCGCTCCTCTGCCCAAATTTGCCGAGAAACAAGACAAAGAGCTGTGCGATCCGTCGAGAGATGGAACGGGCACCAACTCCCGCCCGCCGGATGGCGACGACTGGAATGACATCCAAGAGGAGGTGATAGCCGTAACGGCAGGACTGAAACATGTGGCCGATGCACTGGTCGCGTCCTCTCCATTAGATCCGAAGGGTCTCAGCGACCATGATCGCTGCCGTATCCTCGAAGAAATGCGCCGCCGTGGCTGGGCGGTTGCTGCTTATGACGTCAGCGACGTCGAGGCTCTATCAGCGACGAGGTCGATCGGGCTCCTACCGACGAAGCGATCCGAACCTGGTTGAACGAAAACCAGGAAGAGCTTCAGCACGGCATGTGTGCGGCCATGCACGAGGCAGTCAACGCCGAGTGGAACCGGACTGAGGACTGAGTCCTAAGTGGTGCATCCGGTAGGTCATGCGGCCCTCGGCAGGAGGGCGACGCCGGGGGAGCGGCGGGGCCGATGGCGGCGCCGCTGAGCCCAGACGAAGGGATGGCGGTGTGCATTCCAGTAGATCGTCGAGCGGCGGATCGCATCGACGATCTCGTCCCAGGTCTCAAAGCGCCGGCCCGCCAACGCCAGCGAGCGCAGGATCTTCCACCACGGCTCGATCAGGTTGAGATAAGCCGCGTATTTGGGCTGGAACACCATCTCCCAGCGCGGATGCGCCACCAGAAACAGCAGCACGTCCGTGGTGCGATGCGAACTCAGGTTTTCCATGATCGCGTAGACCCGCTTGGTCGTGCGCGGGATCCAGGTCTCAGCGTGCTCCAGGAAGTCGACCCAGTGCGCGCCGCGACCAGGATAGGGATGCGTGAAGGCCTCGCCCGTGGCCGGGCAAAAGGCCCCAAAGATGTAGCCCTTGGCGCGCCGACCATAGTCGATCTCCAGCTTCGCCCGTTCGGCCGGTCGCGTTCGGCTCTGCACCAGCGCACGGCCTGCATAACTCTTGGCGCTCACCGGTCCCATCTCGTCCAGGCAGATCACACAACTGCCCGCAGGAGGCACCGTGTAGAGGGTTTCGATCGCCCCCTTTTTTTCGCGAATTCCGGATCGACCCGCTCGCCGAACCAGGTCTCATGCCGGCTCCAGCGCAGGCCCTCGTGGAGCAGGATCTCGTCAATGCGACTACGCTGCACCGTGATCCCCTTATGCTCGTGCAGGTAGGCGGCCAGTCGATCCAAGGTCCAGGCGGCAAACGGCAGCCCGAGCGTCTCTGGCTTGGCCAGCGCACTCGCAATCACGGTGGCGGTTTGCTCAGGCGGATAGGTGGGCGGGCGTCCGGAGCGATGCCGATCCTTGAGAGCCTCCACTCCCTCTGCATTGAAGCGGTGGATGCGCTTGCGCACCGTCTCGGCATCCAGGCCCAGACGAGAGGCAATGGCAGATGCGCTTTCCCCGTGACGGGCGCGCCAGATGATTTGAGCCCGTTGCACCATCTGAGCCGGAGCGGTGTGCGCGTGAGCCAACGTCTGGACCCGTGCACACTCCTCAACGGTCAAATCCCGTAAGCAGATCGGTGTCATAGGTCACCTCCCGCCAGCAAGCCGCGATTATACCCCCTGAACATGCCGGATGCACCACTTAGCCCAGAAAGAAGCCACAGCCTGACGTCGGCCAAGCCGCCCCTCGCACCGAGAAAGACATTTTCCCGCGCCGATTTCGTTTGCCCCCTTCAACGAAGATTCCGGACCATGGCTTATCCCCCGATTGCAATTGCGAACACGCTGATCGCCCGTCATGCCGCCTCGGGCGGTATCACGCACAAGCAAATCCAGACGCTCTGCTATCTGCTCTATGGATGGTCGATCCCGATCCTGGGAAAGCCGCTCCACCCTGAGCGGCTTGCGCTGGATGATCGATGCTGGCGTGTGAGGGCGCGGGCCCGCCGCTCACTGTGGCCTCGGGCTGCTTGCACGTGGCGCACCACCGGCTTGAACTCCCACACCTGATCCGGCTCGAAGCCGACATGCTGCTTCTTCCCCCGGTAAAACCTCTGCTCCGAGATGCCTAGCGGCGGAGCATCAGGTCCAACCGCAGGGAAACCAATGTGTTACTTACCAGCACGCAAAGGTCTTGTGAGATGATGACCAAGCCCTACGGCGTGTTTCCGAGGAATGGCCGTAAGCCATTCCTCGTTCTATCGACCTACCATGCTCTGCTTTGATTATAGCGCAGAACCGCGGGCTTCTGCCCGCCGTTCAGGACCTCGGCCACGCGAGCCTGGTCCGACGGAGGCCAGAGCCACCTCGAACATCTCCTTGATCGGCTTTCCGATATCGAACAGAAACTTACCGGTGAGGACCTGAAGTTCCTTGGCGTGGTCAAAAGCCATGTCGACACGTTGCCGGGCATATTTTGACTGCAATTCAACCATTTGCGACGGCGTCCTTGCGGCAGCTAGAGCCTGTAGATGAGAGAGATCGGCATCGCTCTCGGCCTGTAGGGCTGTGATCGATCGTAGTGATAGTTCGTTGCCTGCTCGAGCCGTAGTCTCAAAAAGTTTTGTCATGACCTCTTGAGCTTCGTGAGCGCCTGAGGCAAATTTTGAAACACTGCCTGCCAGCCGTTCGCTTCCATTCCCGACAGCACGATCATGATCGCTCGCTTTGGCAGAATCTATGGTTCGGTTGTCAATCGTTTCCGTGGAGCTGTCTGTAGTCTTGGCCATGGTGTTCTCCAATGGAAAAGTGCAAGGGGCAAAAAACCTTCGTTTGGTTGCTTTCCCTTGGGTCTTGCTTCGTTTTGGCCGGCGCGTACGCCAACCCGCTAAATATTTGTTCTCTCTGGACTGCTTATTCTTGTGTTTAATCTCTGAATGACTCTCCCCCAACTCGTAACCCCAATGCCCAACAGGCTTCTGTCACGTAATGTCGTTCGCTTCTCGAAGTCTCACTCCTCGGCTGGGATCGGAAGAATCCCGATAAGATGAGCCAAAACGCTGCAAATGCGGCCGCCCCGCGATCATTACGTGCATCTCAATGATCGGTTCGCCAAGGGCGGGACCGCTCTCGTGCTCCTTTGTTTCAATTGACAACACTCTTGGCCTGACGAACTAGGTATAAGCCGTTGATCGCGAGAGTTTGCTCGCATTAGCGTGATGCTTCGGCACGGGCAGGTGAGTTGCAGATCGGCGGCTCACCAGAGCGGCCGCGAGAGCCAGAGAGACGACGTGGATCTGTTGCGCGAGGCATACATTAAATTCCTTCTTCGACTTGGCGGACGCCTGCAACTGCGGACATCCCTCCGAATGATAGGTTTCAAAATCTGTGCCACTTCGGCAGTCAGATACGAAGAATGAAATTCCGCCTTTCCCCTCCGAAGGTTAGCCCGCGATACGTTGCCGTGTGGCCGCGTATGGAGATTGACAAATGCGACGTGCAATTGTTGGGAACGTTTAACTTGAGACGATTGAAAAGCCTGTTCATCCACGCCGGCCGATCCATCTAAAGAAAGGGCAGAATTCCCCTACCTAAAGTGATCGACCTATAAAACGCGAAGACGCCAGACCGACAGAGATGTACTCCAGGAAAAGCGTCGATGGTGGCGGCGCGAGGCGGGAAAACAGCATCCGATTGATCGAGGTGCTCCGCCTCCTGTTGTTTGTAGCCCTGCTTGCCGCCTTGGGCACACCACTAGAAGGGCGGCACGCTCTATTGATCTTCACGCACCGGGTGTAACATAGGGCAGTGTCCGTCATCGTGAGGAGGTGCGCGATGGAAGGCAACGTTTGGCGACCGACACACGTGACGGCAGAGCAGATGGAGGAGCGCCGCCTAACAGCCGCGGTGCTGTTGCGCCAGGGGCAGTTCTCGCAGGCCGAGATCGCCCAGCATGTGGGGGTCAGTCGCGCCAGTGTCTGCCGCTGGGCCGCCACGCTCGTCCAGGAGGGCCCGCGCGGCCTGGAGGCGCGCCCCAACCTCGGGCCGCCCCCTCGGCTCGATGAGAAAGCCTGGACCCGCTTGAGCCGGCTCCTCGACCGAGGGGCCATCGCGGCCGGCTTTGCCACCGAACGATGGACGCTCAACCGCATCGCGGCCGTGATCGAACGCGAGTTCGGGGTGCATTATCATCCGCGCTATCTGGAACGGCCGCTCAAGGCGCATGGCTTCAGCGTGCAGCGTCCTGCCACCCGGGCCAAGGAGCGCGATAAGCTGGTGATCGCGGTCTGGCCCAAGCGGGACTGGGTGGCGCTGAAAAAAGGCAGGTCGGGAGCACCGGACGCTCTTACTCGTGGATGAGACGGGCCACAGCTTCCGGGCACGACTTGGGCCCGGCGCGGGCTGACCCCTGTGCTCCAGCGGGTGAGCAAGCGACGTGAGGTGTCGAGCATCGTGGCGATTACGCCGGACGGACAGCTGTATG
>NZ_JAGPUP010000486.1:0-26308 GCF_018069605.1 Microvirga sp. HBU67558
CGCCGTGAAAGCTCTCGCTGCTCTTCTGGTTAACGCGTCCGCGTGAAAGACGCCCTCAAACGATCGTTAGTATGCATATCCTTTAATTGTACAAATGGTTGCCAAGCTCCTTGAAAATCGCGCCCTATGGGTTTACATACATAACATGGCCCAGGCGATTACGATGAGAGAGCTCCAGAAACTGTCCGCTGCCTCAATCGAGCAGTTGCCAGGAGCTGTTCCGGTTCAGAGCGACGGGCGGACCGTCGCTCTGCTCGTCCCCCTGCGCCCCCCTTCTGAGGCAGCTCGAGCACGGTTTCGTCAGACGCTGGCACAGGCACAGTCCCAGCGCTCTCCTGACGAGCAGGCCGCTCTTGATCGCGAGTTCGGTCCTTGAGCCGACCGCGCGGCGTCCCAGCGGCCTTGGTGGTCGACGCCAATATTTTCGTGGCCGCGGTCCTGGGGTCAATGACAGGCACACACCTGGACCTCATTTCAGGGCGGCGTAGCCTGATCACCAGTGAGGAAGCCTTTGACGAGGCGTACAGAGTGGTAGAGCATATCAGGCCAAACGATCTCTCGGTTTTGGAAAGCCTGCTGGATCTGCTGACCATCATCGCCCGAGAGGATGTGGCCGATAAGGACAGGGCGATGGCCGAGACAGCTCTCAAGAACGCTCCGGCATTCCGCAACGGCAGCGTCACTGATGCTCATCTTCTGGCGTTGGCCTGGACCTTGGATGCCGATCTGTGGAGCCATGACCGTGATTTCGCCGGAACTGGCTGGCCCTCATGGTCAACCTCGAACCTGTTGGCGGCGGTATAAGCTCCGAGCGCCGCCATCCTTATGGTGAGCTCGAGAACCGAGATTAGCGACTCTGATGGCCCCCTCCCCTGCCCCGAAACGGCGCCTGATCGGCTACGCCCGCGTGTCGACCGAGGAGCAGATGACGGACGCTCAGATCATCGAGCTCAAGGCGGCTGGCTGCGTGGTGATCTATCAGGAGCTGGGTTCAGGTGCGTCCCGGGCCCGTCCGGTTCTCGCTCAGCTGCTCAAGGAGATCCGGGCCGGGGATGTGCTCGTGGTCGTGCGCCTCGACCGGCTGGCGCGATCGGTGAGCCACCTGCTTGAGGTCATCGAAGGGCTGGAAAAGAAGGGAGCCCATTTCAAATCGCTCCAGGATCCGATCGATACGTCGACACCCCAGGGCATGTTCTCGCTGCAGGTTCTCGGTGCGGTGGCACAACTCGAGCGATCGCTGATCTCCGAGCGCACTAAGGCCGGACTACGGGCTGCTAAAGCCCGCGGGAAGGTTCTCGGCAACCCTGGGGTTCGCGAATACCGCCCGGAAACTATCCGCCGGCTGACACTTGCCCGAGAGAAGCGGTATCTCGACCCACTCATTGCCTCCGCCGATCGGTGGATGCCCACGGTGAAGCGGATGCGGCCGGACCACCCCTGGGCCGACGTCGTTCAGGTTCTGAATGGGTGGGGCCAGGACTGGACGGTGGAGCGCCTCCGCCGCGCCGTGCGAAAACTGGTCTCGCAGCGCATGGCCGATCCGGCGCTGCTTCAGAGGTCCCCTCCCCGCCCCTCTGCCGACCGGCTCATGACGCTGATCGCTGGCATAGCCATGGCCGATCCGGATCTGTCGCTGCGGGATATTGCTCTGCAACTCGAACGCATGCGAGAGCGCACTCCGCGCGGCGGGACGAAATGGAATGCCTCGTCCGTCAAACAGCAACTCGAACAAGCGCGGAGGGCTGGGCTGACCCTGCCAACATCCTTGCAAGGCGCGGAGTAGCGCGCCAAGAAATATGGTTAACGCGCGGCGCCCGAGTTGAAGCGGGTTCACGCGCCGTGGACCGTTGTCGAGGCGACGGAAGGAGAGCGATAGTAGGGGGTGAGGCGCTCTCAGTCCCCTGCCCATCTTCTGCGACGAACTCCAAAGGCTCTGTTCATCCCTGGAAGTAGCCTCTGGCGCCGGGAATTGATGCCTGATCAGGCTCTCGGTATGGATCATCACCGTTGCGGCGATCGCCCCCATGGCCGGAACATTAGCTCGGTCGGATAGGGCCTTGCCGGTGGACAGGGCAAAGATCGTGTCGCCGTCTGACATTATGTGCACGGGGTTGATGCTGCGGGCAAAGCCATCGTGTCGCGGAACCCCTGCCCGTCCTCTCGTCTGGCGCAGGAGAGGATCTGGTGGGAGCCGGGATGGTAGATATCCGCCCACGGCATTCACGGCCGCGATGGCTCCCGCCCATGAAGTCAGTGCCCGGAACCGGGTGGCTGGCTGTAATGACGGAAATAGCTTACTTCTAGATCAATGGCTGACTAGTCAGCTTGCACCTCCCCTTGTTCTGTTACCAGCAATCAACCTGATAAAGGGTCGGGCCCACCAATGGTACGTTTTACACGTGTAAAAAGCTTCATGGGCTAGCCTGGATAGGTCACATCGTGAAGCGTCGGGGCGGAAACCGCGGTGACACGGCGGGCTTCCATCTGGCCTAGATGTCGCGTAACCACGAGCACTTTGCGCTGGCAGCCTACACGTCAAACAGTCGTCAGCGGCCCGCGGTATGAACGGGAAGGGCTCTAGCTCACACCCTCGAATTTACAGGTAAAACTACGATGTCTTGTGGTCTGCGGCTCTAGACCTAACAAGACACGGCGGTCATCTAGTCAAGGAACGGTAGCTGACGCGCACGGTCGACATCCTACCTGCCAAGTATCAGGATCCCAAAACTATCCGTGGCGCTGAAAAGGGCAGGGCACCAGAAGCTAAAGGCGACTCCGCTGAGGTTAACCGATGAATGTGAGGCCCTCGCTGCAGTTTTTACACGTGTAAAATGTCTCAACTGAGAGCCGCTGGCATCGGCTAAGCGATGCCAGTGCGGCCTTGTACTCGGCCGAGGTCGTTGACGTTGGGGCCAACCAACCACAATCGAGAGCTGCTCGACCCGGATTTTACACGTGTAAAATCGTAGTCAGTGTAAAACTCGCACGACCAGAAATCAGGCTTGGAAAGCCTGATGGGTTTGCTTGGTTGCTCTTGGTTTAGCGGCATGTGGATCGGACTACGCCAGTATGGCAGGGATGGTCTATTTCAGACCACCTTGCTGCAGGGTTTGATGTAACACACTTGGCAAACTCGAATCAGACCGGCGGTCCCAGGCGGGCTAGGTTGACGGAGCGCTGATCCTCGCCTCCGGGGGCGGCGCGCCTAAATTTTTACATGTGTTTAAAATACTCTGTCGCCGAGAGTTATCTTTGATCAACAGCTATTTAGCAAGAACGGCTCAGCAGAAGAAGGCAGCTGCATCTCGTTGCGAGCAGTCCTAGTTTAACCCGATATTAACGTTCTCTGCATTTGATGAGACGGAATTCGGCTGCTTGCCGGCATTTTTCCGTAAGAAGGAGGACCCTGATGGCTTTGCCTCAGCTCAAGAGCGAAGGTCAGGTATCTGCCAGCTCAACATCCAATCGGCCGCCCCGTGTGGGGCTCGACCTCATTGGAGAGCATGCAACCAAGCTCTCCAAAAACCTGCATCGGCAGCTTGAAACCGCTTTTCCGCCGCGGGCTCAAAAGTCCTTTCGCAAGCTGACGTCCGGAGAGGTCGCTAAGCTCCTTGGTGTTGCGGACAGTTACCTGCGGCAGCTCTCGCTCGACGGGAAGGGGCCTGACGTGGAGATACAGTCGAATGGCCGACGCCTCTACTCCCTCAAGGACGTCGCGAACCTGCGGGCGTATCTCGACGCAAATGCGAAAGGGGAGCGGCAGTATTTGAAACATCGTAGCGGGGACGAACACCTTCAGGTGATCGCCTGCACGAACTTCAAGGGCGGGTCAGCAAAGACCACAACTGCGGCTCATCTGGCGCAGTATCTTGCCATAAATGGATATCGCGTTCTGGCCATCGATTTGGATCCGCAAGCGAGCCTCTCGGCCGTCCATGGCCTACATCCGGAAATCGACGTCCTCGAGAACCAAACCCTCTATGGAAACATCCGCTACTCCGGTGCGAGAATTCCGCTCAAGGACATTATCCGGCCAACCTATATTGAGGGCTTGGAAATTATCCCTGCGAACCTCGAGCTCATGGAGTTCGAGCACGAAGTGCCAATGGCTCTCCAGAATAAGCAGGAGGGAAAGCGCTTCTTCGACCGCGTAAACGGCGCGCTAGAGACCGTGCATCATAACTACGATCTCGTTGTAATCGATTGTCCTCCTCAATTGGGATATCTGACCCTCTCAGCTCTCAGTGCCGCAACGAGCATCGTGATCACGGTCCATCCACAAATGATGGACGTGATGTCTATGGCTCAGTTCCTAACGATGACCAAGGACCTGCTAAGCGTGCTTAAAAGTGCGGGCGGCAATACTGAGTACGACTGGCTCAAATATCTGGTCACCCGCTATGAGCCAAACGATGTGCCTCAAGCTCAAATGGTTCAGTATCTCCGCAAGATGTTTGGAGACTATGTTCTTGACAATGAAATGCTGAAAAGCACTGCCGTCTCAGATGCCGGCATTATGAAGAAGACCATTTACGAAGCCGAGCGCGCGGACTTTACGAAAGGTACAATCGACCGCGCGATCGAGTCCATGAACGCTGTCAACCGCGATATCGAAACGCTGGTTCTGCAGGCCTGGGGGAGGATCTAATGGCGAAGAGTGCAAAGCGACTGGCAGCCTTCCTCAACACGGAAGAGTCTGATCCTGTGATTCAGGAGCCAGCATATGAGGACAAGCTGCGGGCAGTCTCCGAAACCATCTCCGAGTTAGCTGTTGAGCCCGGGCCAAGTGGCGTTCCCGTTATCGTAGAGCCATCTGACAGAAAGTCAGGGGCGGGGGAGGGGACTTCAGCGTACCTGAGCTCTGATCTTGAGATCTCTGATAGTGCGCCGACGGTCTCCGCGACGTTAGTGGACATCCCTGAAACGGTTACGGCGGTAACTCCGAAAGTCGAGAGCGAGAGTGAGACTAAGAATATTTCTCAAACAGCATCCAAAAGTCTGCTTCGGCAGAATGCACCTACAAGCCAAGTGATGAAGCGCTTAAGTACAATGGTTCGGGACAATTCTCACGAACTAGAGGACTTGAAGGCACTCGTTGAGAGCGGGCAAACAGTCATTGAACTAGATCCGAGCCTGATCGACGAGTCCTTCATCCGAGACCGAATGGAGGATGGTACTCAGTCGATCGCTGACCTGGCACATCAGATCAGGAGCCAGGGTCAGCTCGTTCCGATCCTAGTGAGGCCTCATCCACAGCAAGATGGGCGCTACCAGGCTGCGTACGGGCATCGGCGCCTGAAGGCCGTTGCTTCGCTCGGGATGAGAATCCGCGCGGTCGTCAGGCAATTGACTGACGTTGAGCTCATTGTGGCACAAGGCCAGGAAAATAACGCCCGACTTGACTTAAGCTTCATTGAGAAGGCGCGATTTGCGGCTGCGATGAAAGCGAAGAAGTTCAACCGTGAGACGATTGCGGCAGCGCTCGGCATCAGCAACCAGTCTCAGATCACTTGGTACTTGCAGGTGGTCGAACGGATTCCAGCCACTGTTATCGACGCGATTGGCCCAGCTCCAGAGGTCGGTCGAAAACGCTGGCTGCCCTTGGCCGAACTTTTCCAGAACGATGCATCCGCGCTAGAAAAAGCGAAGGCGTTCATCAAGACGCCCGCTTTCAACGCTCGGGAGACGAACGAGCGCTTCAACGCTCTCGTCGAAGAGGTGACCCGCAAAGACCGGCCAGCACGTGCTGAGCTTGGTTACTGGGAAGCTCGCGATACGCGGGTCAAAGCAACGATCAACTTTACGTCTAAGCGTTGCACGCTGCAGATCGACCGCAATGTTGATGCGGGCTTTGCCGAGTTCGTCGTCAATAACCTTGATGCTCTGTATGCCAAATACTCTGGGCAATTAGAAGGCTAAATGTACTCGAAGCAAAGGGCAGCATTTCTGCTGCCCTTTAATCTCTATGGCTGGCACGAAATGGGCATGTCTTCACCCGCTTATCACCCTGGGCCCAAGGGAGATGAACTGATCGGCTACCTTCACCAGCTTGCACGGATCTCATTGCGCCGCTTGACATTGGCTGTTTGCCCTGTCCGGGCAGGGGGGTGCCTGAAACTAATGTACATTCCTGAGGACGGGATGAACTGAACGGTTGATGTCGCCGCCAGGCCGCTTTTTGAGGGGTGCCGTAGTCGTACTTTCTTAGCCTATTGCGGAGAATTTGCTCCATAGGGCAGCAAGAATCGGCCAAGATCGACCGATTTAGGGCCTAAACAGCCCAGAATGCCCATTTTCGACCACTTCCCCCACTCATAGCAAACGGTAGCCAAACCGCTGAACGCTACCATTGTTGAGGCAGATCTTCTCATTTACAATACCTTAGATGCTGCCAAACTAGCGACGGGGGCTGCTGGTGCGCCTGAATTTGACCGATGAAGGATCGGAGCGGTCGGCGATCGCTGTTCCCGAATTACCGTGGGAGACAATTGCCGGTCGTTTGGAGCAGCTCACGATCGCCATTCTCCGCTTTGATGCACGGTTGGAGGCGTCGGGTCTGGCCGCCGGATGGCAGTCTCGCTGCGATATGACCGAAGCTGTCCGAGCCCTCATGCTCGATGGCCATCTGGTCGACGTTGGCGACCTTGTCCTTCACGATGCCGGAATGGACGTTCGCAGCCCGACCCATGAACTCACCCGGGCGGCAGCGGCCCTCAGATCTCGACGGACGGCGATGGCTCGAAAAGCCCCTTGGCCGGTATCGTTCGACGGATTGGCGGCCATGAGGGGTGTTGGCGGGATCGGCTCGGAGACGGCGGTATCGAAACGGGAGAGGCCTGATCCGGACGATGAGGACGCCTATCCGGCCTTTGCCAATGACGCGGACCCTTGGAAGGCGCATTTTGCTGAAATTGACGCTGTGTTGGATCGCACCACGAGGGTTCTGGCAGGAGAAACTCCGCTGCCTAAGAGCCGGTCTCACCTGGTTTATGACCCGGATCAGGATGAGGCCGAAGCCGAGGACCTGTGGCTTGATTTCGTTAAGCGGACGAGCCACTGGCCAGCCGTCGCCGCTGCGGCGATGGCCTGGAATGCCTGGCTAGATCTCAACCTTTATACCCGCTTGCCGTGGCTGGGGCTGACAATGGCCGCCTCTATTCTGAGAGCCCGAGGGCTGACGAACCATCTCCTGCCGCTGGCGGCCGGTTTCAAGCAGTCGAAGTTCCGTCCGCAGGGTAGGGAAGGGGCGAAGGAGAAACTCGGTGGCTTTTGCAGTGTCATCGAGGAAGCCCTGGAGATCGCGAACAAGGACCTGGAGAGGCTGATCCTCGCCCGTGAGCTGATGGGGCGGGTCACGGCCAAAACGCGCTCGAATTCGAAGCTGCCGGACCTGGTCGATCTGTTCCTGTCCCGCCCTTTGGTTACCGTGCCGCTCGGCGCCAAGCTGCTGAAGGTCACCCCAAAGGCAGTGGATCTCATGCTACAGCAACTCGGGGGCGCTCTGCCGCGAGAGCTCACTGGCCGGACCCGCTACCGCGCCTGGGGCATCGTCTGACAGCCGACGGCATCAGTTCTCTAACGCCACATGCCCCGCATCTTGGCCCCTATGTCGATGCGAACGTCTCTGGTGAACGATGATCCCGTCGTTTGCTCCGGGGCGACCGGTGGCCATGATCTTCTCTCAAACTGTTTCAGGAGCGCACTCGGAATGAACCGGGTGCGGGCGGCATAAACATGACGATCACCCGTGGCGGACTGCGGATGCGTGAAGAACCGTTGCGGGACGATGAGGTGGAGGCTGTCCTTGGCACGCGTCATAGCAACGTAGAGAAGCCGACGCTCCTCCTCGATTTCCACTGTCGTCCCTGTGCCGAGATCCGACGGAATGCAGCCATCGACGACATTCAGGACGAATGTCGCCTTCCACTCCTGCCCCTTGGCCGAGTGGATTGTCGAGAGGATCAGGTAGTCCTCATCAAGCAGTGGAACTCCAGCCTGATCACTTGTGGCGTCAGGCGGATCGAGGGTGAGTTCCATGAGGAATCTCTCCCGGGAGGGATATCCGGTGGCAATCTGTTCCAACTGGATCAGATCCGCCTTACGGGTCGTCGCATCCTCATGGATGCGGTCAAGGTGCGGCTCATACCAGGCTCTGACCTGTTCAAGCTCCACCGGCCATCCTGCTGATCCCGCCCGCAGCTCTTCAATGGTGTCCACAAACGATTGCCACTCGCCTCCAGCCCGTGGTGGGGCAGGGGCTTCCAGCAGCGCCCCAATCGGATCGGCCGCCTCTGACATACGATCCAGGACCCGCTGAGCCGAGGTCGGCCCGACGCCGGGCAGAAGCTGCATCAGGCGGAAGCCGGCGACCCGATCGCGCGGGTTCTGGACGAACCGCAGCGCCGCCAGCACGTCCTTCACGTGGGCGGCATCAAGGAACTTAAGGCCCCCAAATTTTACGAAGGGGACATTACGGCGGGTCAGCTCTACCTCCAGGGGGCCACTGTGATGGGAGGTGCGAAACAAGACCGCCTGCTGCTTGAGGGGCATGCCGGTCTCGCGGTTCGCCAGCACCTGCTCGACCACGTAGCGGGCCTGATCGGCCTCGTCGCGCACGGTGACCAGCTGCGGCCGCTCGGCAGAGGTTCGGTCCGTCCAGAGGTTCTTGGTGAAGCGCTCGGAGGCAAGTTCGATCACGGCATTGGCCGCCGCCAGGATCGGCTGGGAGGAGCGGTAGTTGCGGTCGAGGGTGACGATCTCAGCTGGCGGACTGAACTGCGCGGGAAAATCCAGGATGTTGCGGACGGTCGCGGCCCGGAAGGAATAGATCGATTGGGCATCGTCCCCGACGACCGTCAGCCCCTGGCCGTCGGGCTTGAGGGCGAGCAGGATCGAGGACTGCAGCCGGTTCGTGTCCTGGTACTCGTCGACGAGGATATGGTCGAAGCGCCCACCCAGTTCAGCCGCGATCAATGGTTCGGCTGCCATCTGGGCCCAGTAGAGCAGAAGGTCGTCGTAATCGAGCACATTCTGGCGCTGTTTGGCTTCGACATAGGCAGCAAACAACTGCCGCAGTTCGGCGGCCCAGCCGGCACACCACGGATATGAGGCCCGAAGCACCTCCTCAAGGGTCGTCTCGGCATTGACGCAGCGGGAATAGATCGCCAGACACGTTCCCTTAGTGGGAAAGCGGCTCTCCGTGGAGGAGAAGCCAAGTTCGTGCCGGATGAGGTTCATCAAGTCGGCTGAGTCCTCGCGATCATGGATCGTGAAGGCGGGATCCAGGCCGATCTCAAGTGCGTAGTCGCGCAGTAGCCTAGCGCCGATGCCGTGGAACGTACCAGCCCAGGTGAGGGCATCTGTCATCACGCTGGCACTCTGGCCCAGAACCTGCCCGGCAATCCGCTCGACCCGGCGCGCCATCTCGGCGGCGGCCCGGCGGGAGAAGGTCAGGAGGAGGATGCGCCGTGGATCGGCCCCGTTGACGATCAGATGCGCCACCCGGTGGGCCAAGGTGTTGGTCTTGCCCGATCCCGCACCGGCAATCACCAAGAGCGGGCGCGGCGATGGCGGAGCCCTCCCATCGGTGACACCGTGTTCCACCGCCCGCCGCTGTTCCGGGTTGAGCTTGTCGAGATAACCAGCCGAGATGGACACTGACGAATCGTCCCTTGTTTCTTCTCGGACGATTGATCCTGATTTCTGGTTTTGTTCGCAAGGGAAGATGGGCTGCTCCCGATCCAAATCCTGTTGGGGGTGTGATCCTCGGGACGGCAGACAAGTTTGGTAACGGGCGGCAGATTACAGTGCGGCGGCATCGTTCCTAGGGCCGGAGAAAGAGCCATGAGAGGCATTCTGCTTGCTGCGATCGGGATTGTCTTGGGTCCCGCTGCAAGTCTGGCCGACGGCCTGAGCCTCGCAGGTACACTCTGGCAATGCACCCGCGCTTCTGATCGATCTCAGTTCGTGATCACCTTCTATCCGGGCGGTGGCGTCGGGGGAGGGGAGTTCGAGAACGGTGAGGTGAGCCCCTACATTTTCGATGCCTCCCAGACGAAACCGGGCGAATGGCCGGGCAGGTGGAGGCAGACAGGCCAGCGTTTCACCTGGGCGTTTCCCGACCAGAGCATTCGGATAGACGGGAGCCTTTCAGGCTCTGGGCGGGCCACTGTTCGGCTCAGAGGCACTGAGACTTCGTCGGGACAGCGATCGGCTATAACCTGCACCTCCATGTCCAAGTTGCCAATGATCGGGGACGGGTTGGTCATTCCCAAGAACGGTCGGTTCATGGACCTGGGTCGGGACGAAGGCGAGTTGAAGGTGCCTGCGGGCCTCTCTCTGCGGGAACCAGAGTAACAATAAGAACAGTGGATGCGGTGATCAGGGGTTAGTCGCAGATTCTGGATCTGCGTACTGTGACGTCGCCGTAGGCGTCGATCCGCCTCCTCACGACGATGCGACACTCCTCCACGGGCGCAGGGATGCCCACAACTCTCTCCTGGTATACGGGTGGAGGCAGGACCGGCTGCCCAGAGACGATCGGGACATTCCGGGGAGGGACCAGGGCAGGCCCTTCGAACCCATCGCTATACTCCAGAGGCACAATCGGCAGAGGCCGCTGGGGCACCAGGGCCGGCCCTTCATACTCTCCAACGAAGTCTTGCTCAATCACGCGACGGCCAATGATCCTGTGCTCGACCGGTGGGGCGATATAGGTTTCCTCAACCGCGAGCCTGCGCTGGACTGGTGGGCGCTCCAGAACCGCCTCTTGATCCTCGTAGTATGGGGGGAGATCTGCGGCGACGGCAGCCGATGTGCTCACCAGAGTTGATCCGCCGAGCGCCAGTGCGGCAAAGCCCGCGCCTGCAACTTTGTTCAAACCAAACACTGGCATGTGAGCTCCTGAGGTCTCCGATGGAAACGTCTCCTTATGGTCAAGGTTCCCCTTCTAAACGTTGGTGCTCGGCCGCGGGACTTCGGCGCGTTGGTAGGCTGTGTTCCGCCTCTTGAGCCAAGCGAGGCTGCGACACAATGTTCGTCCTGACCCGCTTGCGAATTGTATATCAATCCTTATATCAGGCTTACCCCAGCGGACAGTGTTGTGGACTTCGACAGCGGCGGGCGTCACCGCCAGCGTCGATGAGACCGTGCCAGGACGGATGTACTCCGGCCCGGTCTGTTCCTGCGCTTGCCTGACGATGCGAGCGCCCGTCTGGTACCCTATTAGCCCAGGCCCGTAGCTGGCGCGGCAGGAGATGCGAAGGCATTCCGCCCGTTGACCCCGGAGCCTGGGCTTTTCCATTTTGTCAGACGCCGTGTTCAGGCCGTGATGAGGCGAGAGCCAGGATCAAGCTGAAGGTCATCTGTGGCGAACCAACGATGGTCGGGCGCCTAGAGCATCGGACCCAAAAGTAGACCCACTTTTAGGATCGATTCCGATGTTCCACTCTTGGCTGGCGCATCATCGAGTGCGGAAAACCGGATCCACTTTTCCGCACGATGCGCTAGGACTGAAAAAGCCTCAATGTGCTCAGCGCATCGCCGGTCGCCGCGAAAGCAGCCGTATTGTCGAAGATGCACCATGCCGCTCGTCCGGCATTCGCATGACCTTCGAGCGTCGCGGCGACTTCCGCGATGACCTCGTGCGAGTACGCCGAGTAGTACATTTTCGGCGATCCATGCAGGCGGTAGTAAACCAGCCCTGTCCAGCCGCCCGGAGTGCTAGCATTTGGGTGAGGCTTGGGATCGGCCGCCACCCGGGCGGTCCGGTGCTCCACGAGGAAGGCATCGACATCGGCGGTGAACCATGAGGCATGCCGCGGCTCACAGACGAGATCTCCAGCAAGGGACGCTCGAAGCCCCTCGACGAATGATCGCACGTCCGCAGGGTCGAACTTCAGGCTCGGGGGAAGCTGGATGAGGACCGGTCCGAGCTTCGACCCCAGTCCGGCAATCTCTCCCAGAAAGCGCTGCAACGGCTCATCGATCTCGCGGAGGCGGCCTTCGTGGGTGATCGTCTTCGGCATCTTCACGGCAAAGCGGAAATGCTCCGGGACAACACCGGCCCAGCGCTGATAGGTCGACATGCGATGCGGGCGATAAAACGAGGAGTTGATCTCGACCCCGTCAAACCGGCTCGCATAGCGTACCAGATGGCTGCCCTCGCTCGAGAAGGCGTCATCGTACTGCTTTGGGATCGCCCAAGCGGCGGTCCCAACATAGATGCGGTGCTCACTCATACCCAACATCAGGGCCCGGGCTGCCAGGGGGTTAGCCTCGCTTGAGCTTTCCAGCCGCTGTATCGAGCTTCTCGCGGCTATTCCCTTGCTCCTTGATCAACTCTTCGGCCTGCGCAACGCTGATGCCGTGCTTCCGGGCAAAGTAGCCGACCTCGTATCCTTCGCCGCCGGCAACCCGGCCCCGATGCGTACCGCCGCGATTGGCTTTGTCATCAGACATCCAGCAGGAGATCGCCTTCCAGCTTGGGATCAACCAGGGTCGTGTGAATGAGGTGATTAAGCGCGGAACGTGGCTGACTGAAGGTCCGCAATCTGAGGAGGCTCAGGCGCGAGACAAGGCGAAAGCCCGGATGAAGCGCATGCAGTCGGAGGATACCCCGATGCCGCGCAAACAGCCGGTTGCAGCGGGTATCGAGGAAGGGCCCAGAATGCCGAAGGCGAATCCGGCTAGTCCCGCACAGTTGTCGATCGACGACTTCCTCAGGGTATCTGACGACTAAATGGAATCTTGTATCGCTGGGATCCTGCCCCGCTGGTGATAATCAGCTCAAGCCGCGGCAGATCGGAATGGTGCATCAGCAGCACGCCATTCTTGTGCGCGAGCTGATGAGCCGACTTGGTGAAGACCGAGTTGGTAACCACGACAGCATAAGGTGCATCCTGAAAGGCCGCGGCGGCATAGGCTTCTTGTACCGCCTTGTTGCCGACAGTACCGTTGTAGAATTTGCATTGGATCACAACACGTCGGCCTTCCTTTTCGGCAATGATGTCGGCGCCTTGGTCGCCCGATCCGGGCGTCAGCGCAGCACGCCATCCAGCCTCCTGTAGCATCTCCCGACAGTAGCGCTCAAACTCTCTGCCTGTCATCGTGTCATTGAATACGGCCGCTGGCTCGGCCGGCTGGTACCGGTCGATGATCCGGTTGATCCGTGTTCTGAGACGGGCGACGTACCGTTTAGGATTCTTGGCGAGAAGGTGGTCGATCTTCCTGCGCTGGAATTCCGGCAGGAGCGTTTTCTTGATGAAGGTGTTCAGGTGCTTGTCCCAAGTCTCCTCGGAGACGTTCCCATACTCGTCCGGCGAGATCATATGTGCGCGTTTGGTCGCCAAGGTCCGGACATGCTTCAGGGCCGCCCGGTCTGTCAGATCATAGATCAGCAGAAGCGAATGGACCTTCGTCAGGCGCAAGAAGAGCAGCAGCGCCAACCCGCACCGGGCGGCGATCGGCTTCAGGTATAAGCCGGCCCCGAACAGCAGGAGCAGCACAGCGCTGAACGCTTTATGTCTCCAAAGGTACTGAAACATTCCCTTTCCCGGGCAAATGGCGGTTATTGCCATGATTGTCAGCTGCTTTCGATAGCTGAGCGCGGTTACTGGCCGCTTTGCCGCGAGTTAAATCGCCGGGAACTCACAAGAATATTTCGTCGGCAGAGTTGGCCTCATCTCGTGGAATGACGAAGAGCGCCGTAGGAAGCAAGATCATTAACTCCCTGGCTTGCCATGCATTGTGCTTACTCACTAACAGCGTTGGTGCCTCATAGGTTGGCGCGATGCTCTTTCGCCTGAATGACGGTTGCATTCTCAGCCAGCATTCCATAGGGGCGTCACAGTGTCAGCCGACCCCGTTTCAGCAACCTGGACGAGCCCAACATTCTCCACTTTCGTAAGGGACACCAGCTGCACTTCGAGGGACCTGAGTGTGTACGTTACAGTAGGCGCTCGATGACATTGTGATCTGCCAAGCGCTTTGTACGGATGCGGCGAAGTTTTTCCTTCTTGATCGGATCGGAAGAGACGAAACCATTTGGATCACTGCCGACAACCGCTCGATAATCCGCGATATTCTCATTGGCGCGACGCAAGGAACGCGATGTTTCCTCAACGAACGCGTCAGAGACCGTGATAGTATACTTGATATCGACCTTGCGCTTGCCCTCGGCGATGTCGACGCATTGAAGCTCCTTGATAACGCCGTCAGCTTTGAGGTTCTCCATGCCTTCCGTGATGCGGCGCATTGCGTCACGCGGACGCTTGGTTGAAAGGGCCGATCCGTCGATGACCTCGCGGGCATAGATCACGTGCATGTGCGGGTTCATGCGATGATAAAGCACATCGTGGTTGAGCCGCATGTAAATCCAACGTTCGATCGGCCCACGCATCTTCATGACGGCTTCGTAGTTCATCTGACGGAAGTCCAGATGCATCATGGCTTGCGAGACGAGCCAATTAAACTGGACCGTCGATTTGGCACGCTCCTTGCCCCTGTTGGCGAATGCAAGCTGGGGGAAGGCAGCGCTCGAGATCACGCGCTCATGGATCTCGCCATCATCCCCCACATCAGTTCGAATGATTTCGACGGTGGACTGGTGAAGGATGGTGAGCGCCTCGACGATCTCGTAGTAGCTGTACGTGTGACCGGTTCGGGAGAGCTCAGTCTTTACCTCATTGATGCTGAACGAGACATTGACCTCGTCCTTAGCGCTGAGGCTGATACGATTACGCATCGCGGCGATGCGACGGATAACCCATTCGACTAGCCGCTCGCGCTCGCCAGGGTACTGCTCGCTTTCTTTGCCGTTCTTGTCCTTGATACGGGCTGGCTTGAGGGTGACCTGATAGACCTTGCCCGCGAGTGTGAATGTCCGCTCCAAGGTCTTCAGGTATCTCCCGTCTTTGAGATCGTCAGAGGCGCGGGAAGGAATGGAACGGGGAGCCACGTCCCATAAGGAGATCGTATTAGTGATCCCGGGTTCTTCTACCACCCACAGTTCGCCTTGCAGGCTTTCGTGGATGATGGTCCTGGGCTTCAGAGCCTTCGACATGCTGTGTCTCCTCGCAGGTCAAGGTACTTAGGACTTCAAACCATACAATGCTAAATCGCTGAACCACCTGCATTTGTTGGGGTGCATAGTAGGTCTGAGCCGCACATTCAGTAGGTTTGAATCGCGCTTATAGTAGGTCTGGGTCGCGCTTACGGGACTGGCGAATGTTCGAGAGGCTCCTCGGTTAGCGAATCGAGGACTTGGTCATAAGCGGTTGGGGAATCTCCGATTTCAAGCCGACACTCTAAGTGCGAGTCAAACCTACTAGCCGGTAGAGAGGGGATGGTTGCAATCCTAGGTGCCGTCCAGACCATCCCACGATGGAGGCGATCGCGACTCAAACCTTGCGGACAGGTAGCTGGGGCAGGGGATCAGGCTCGGCTTCCGAACGTGCGGGTCAAACCTACCGAATCTGGCAGTTCGGGTAGTAGGTTTGGATCGCGCATGGGAAGGGGTGCGCCTCAGACCTACTGAGGTCGTGAGTCAAACCTACCGAGGTCGCGCGTCATACCCACTGAGTCCGCGGCTCAGACCTACCGAGCCTCGTTGAGAGATTTGACAGTAACGCCAGAGGGTTAGCTTTTACTGGTCGGTTTCAGGATGAGGCTGGCTATGAGTAGTGCGTTCGAACTTCTGCAGACTATGGGGAGGGTGTCCCGTCCTCAGCAAGCGGTGGTCGCGGAACAGGGCATCCACGAGGGGCGCTGGACGAGGGATCAGGTCGCGGCGTTCTTCGAGCTCCCAGAGCGGGAGGCTAGGCCCAAGGAGCGGCGCCCCAGAGCTCCTGCAGTGACACGTCGGACACGTCTGTCTCAGCGCCGCTGTTTCTTCAGTCGGTACGTTCGGCGGTTCAATATCGATGTGTTGGTTCATCCCGGTCTGAGCACCGGAGCAGTTACGACCCTTGTGTACCTGATCTCCCGTTGCGGCCGTTACAAGCGATTGCAGACATGCACTTCGTGGCTGGCGGCCGACCTCGGCGTGTCTCCAAGGACCATCCAGAACCATTACCGCCAACTTGAGCAGGCTGGCTTTCTGGTTCGCTCCAGCCCAGATAGGCTTGGGCGGACAACGATCTACCTGACCAACTTGGTTGAGGCCCGCCCGGTTCAAAAAGAAGAGGCTCAACGCGTTGCGCAGCATGGGGAGGGTGCGAAAATTTGTTCGCCCACCAATGAAACAGATTCAAAAGAAAGGGGGAAATCTCGCACCCAAAGGGAAAGCCCTGATCGCGAAACCCCCGGGCTCTCTGAGGATCAAAAGATGTTCGAAGCGAAGGGTGGCCCATCAGAGCCACTTCGGCCGTGGCATCGTATAGATCTGCCCGAAAACGGCATCCGCCTAGCTCTTCATTTGGAGCGTCTAAGCCCCGGAGAACTTGCGGCATCAGTTATCCATCTTGATCATCACGGGAGCTGTCGAGATTTTTGCGACGAGCTCCCGGGGGCGGCGACCTCTCGGGGATACTGAACGATCATGAGCGAGCACCCGAGCGGCTCCCTCCCCGGCCCACCACCGCATGAGCAGGTGTCCGTGCCTCTCGTCTTCGAGGTCCGTGACCTTCCATCGCTGGTTGCCCGTGGGACAGGACTAGCAGAAGCTGGCTGGTGTGCGTGTTGATGAGCTCGCCAGCGGGTGTCAGGCCCCATTTACGAAAGTAAGGCTTGAGCATGGGCAGGACCTATCACGCCGCAAGGGGAGGGGCGACGACAACTGGCCGGTCCCTTCGGATTTTTGAATAGAGGTCTGCTGAATCGCTCGTCTGAGAAAGCGGCCATGCCCCTTACGGAGCCTGAACCTTCACCTCGCCGGTCCGGTTGGCGGCTTTGGCAAAGCGTTGGTCAAAGCTGACAAAGGCTGTGCATCCCACCGCTTTCCCCAGGTGAAGAGCGTCCGCAAAATCGAGCCCCTGGGCCATCCAATCGAGCGCTTTTGCGGCCAGGGGAGCATCTTCCAAAGTGACATGGGGCAGTCCGGCAAAGGCGCTTAATGCCGCTCCGACCTGAGCCGGGGTATAGCCATAGGCGCTGCGCAAGACCCATTCCGTCTCCAGGAGAACGGTCGTGCAAACGAAGACATCCTCCCGATCAATCAGGTCGCGTGCTTTCGGCGATTGCTCAGGGTGATCGCCGGTCAGATACCGGACGATCAGATTGGTATCAATCGCGAGCATGACGCCGCTTGGCCTCGGCAACGATGCTGGCTTCCATCTCCTCCAGGGTCTTGGGTGGGCCCTGATGAGGCAGCGATCCGTACACGTCGTCCGGCTGGGACGGGGCAAACACAGGAGCGGCCTTCAGCAAAACGCCTTCTGGGGTCTCCTCCACGAGCAGTCGGGTTCCCGGTTCCCAGTGCCGGTGCTGCCGGATGGACTTGGGCAAAATCACCTGGCCCTTTGTGGATACAACCGTCATGAGGCGCTCTGTTTTTGTCATCGAATGCCCGTTATGGAAGGTAAGACGTGGGTAAGATAAGCATGCTGCGGCGGCGGAGCAAGGCCGTCCAGGCTTTCTCCAATGGGCAAGGACCATCCGACACCGACACCTGCATTGCCGTGGCCGAGCGGGGAGGGGCCTAGATGCGCGAGTTTGACGCCCGCGAGCAAACAGCGATCCACGCCTGGTGCCCGGGGTGCGGCTCCGCTTCGACGCCCGCAGTAGGCCGACAGCGCGGGCGAACTCATCAGGGTGGTACGCTCGACGGAGAGTGGGACCACGCATCCTGGTGCTCTGGGTGGACGGCCGATCCAGCGGGCGGGGTATGGTATCCGGCACGAGACCCAAGAGGGGGGAGGACGCCCTTGGCAGTAACCGACCACCGGGGGCCGCCCCTTTCATCCCCACAATCGCTCCGGCTCTGGCCTTTGCCTAGGAGATGGACAGGGCCTGATCCCAAGGCAGTTCAGGCGCTGCTCAGGGATCGATACGACGGTAACGGCTTCCGCAGGAGAATTGCCAGACGACACGCGAAACCGATTGGATGGAGCAAATCACCGGCAGGGCCGAAGAGGTCCCAAATAGCCTGAAAAGGTGAAGAGTCGGCTTGGTATCGATAAGCATCGCCTTCATCAGCTTTGCCGTCTGCGCTTCGGTCGCTGAATTGAGCCCTTTCGCGCTTTTGACGATCGTTGCGATGGCTCTTGGTGGGGCGAGCTGGGTGCTGGCGCTCTCGAGCTTCAATGCCACCGTGCAGTTGTCCTCACCCCGCTGGGTGGTCGGGCGCGCCTTAGCCCTCTACCAGATGACAGCCTTCGGCGGCGTGGCCTTCGGCAGCTGGATCTGGGGCGTAGCGGCCGCCCGGTTCGGGACGTCGGACGCTCTTCTGATCGCCGCGGGGGTGCTGGTGGCCGGAGCGGCCCTTGGCCTGCGGCTGCCCTTGCCTGAGATGAAAACACTCAACCTTGATCCGCTCAACCGCTGGACGGAGCCTAATCTTGCCGTCGATACCCTCCCCCGCAGCGGCCCGGTCGTGATCACAATCGAATACATGATCCGGGAAACAGATATCGCGGCCTTTCTCGCCGTGATGGCGGAGCGGCGACGGATCCGCCGTCGGGACGGCGCGCGTCATTGGACGCTGCTGCGGGATCTGGAAAACCCCGAGGTCTGGCTCAAGCGCTACCATAGTCCGACGTGGCTGGACTACGTGCGGCACAACCAGCGTATCACGCAGGCCGATGCTGCCGTGGGAGAACGGCTCCGGGACCTTCATCAGGGGGCAGGTCGGCCGCGCGTGCATCGCATGATCGAGCGACCACCGGGCGGGCCACCCCCGGATCCTGGATCTCATGGCCATGACCTGGCCGAACCGCTGACCGATCCGATCCGGTCATCGTAGGTCAGGTCACCGGCTCCCGACGCTGCCGAAGGCTGGGCGAGGTCTTCCGGTGGCACCGAGGGGACAAGTGTCGGCTGCATCTAATCGGATCACCAGCCAGACGTGGAATGTGACACTGAGTGATGTTACGGCGCCAGAGGGCCGTTCGCGATACCCGCTTCACGGAGCTCTGGGATTGAGCCAAGCCATTTGTTGCCGCAATTTCCTGCAAATGGCAGTCTCAACCCGTTACACACGCCATAAGAGCCCTTCGCACCCAGCAACCGAAAGCCGCCTATGATCTCCATGCTCAGATGGTTACATCTGCCTGTCTTGGCTCTCATAGCCGCTGCCCTGGTCGGTCGGGCCGCGGAGGCTGCGCCCTTATATCCGAAGCACGAAGCTCCCATTCCGCCGGCAACGATGACCCTGATGAAAGGGAACAACACCGCTCCCGCGGAACCGATGCTGATCCGCATCTATAAGAAGGAGGCGGAACTCGAAGTCTGGAAGCGCAGCACAAGCGGGCGGTATATTCGCCTCAAGACATTTCCCATCTGCCGCTGGTCAGGCCAACTCGGTCCCAAGCAGAAGGAGGGCGACCGGCAGACGCCAGAAGGCTTCTATGCCGTCACCGCAGCCCAGATGAACCCGAAGTCCAAGCACTATCTCTCCTTCGACACGGGATTTCCCAATGCCTACGACCGAGCGCATGGGGCCACCGGGTCCGCCTTGATGGTTCACGGAACCTGCTCCTCCGCCGGCTGCTATGCCATGACGGATGCGGGAATGGCGGAGATCTACGCCCTCATGCGGGAGGCATTCAGAGGTGGCCAGAAGGCTGTCCAGTTGCAAGCCTATCCATTTCGCATGACGGCGGAAAACCTCGTTCAGCATCGCCTGGATCCGAACATTGCGTTCTGGCGCCAACTCAAGGAGGGCTCCGATCGCTTCGAGGCTACTCGGGAAGAGTTGGTTGCGAGCGTTTCGGCGGGGCAATACACCTTCCGACCAGTCAGAGATCCGGACACGGAAGCAGAGGTGCTGGCCTACCGGGCCATGGAAGACGATCACATGGCAGTGTTGCTGGAGGAGGGCAGGGTGGCCATCCGGACCACCTATGCCGATGGCGGGCAGCATCCGTCCTTCACCGCTCTGTGGCGCCGCGGCATCTCACTGGGTGAGGTCAGCCGTCCCGAGGCTCTGGCCTATGCCGGCCTCGAGCGTGTGATTGCGCCTGCAAGGGTGATGCGACCGGTGTGTCCCGTACCAGGGACCTGCACACCATCATCCGCTGACGCAAGGGCCGCCTCTCCTCCAGCCATGGGAGAACGTCTCGTGGCCCTCGCGTCGCTGGATGGCCCGTCCACGTGGCTGAAGGAACTGCCGTCGCTGTTGACGTCCGCCCCAGTCGGCGGCGCGGCACTGGGTTTCATCCATGACCAACTGATAATCCAGGGAGCACAGGAGATCGTGCCCGCACGCCTGGCACAGAAGATTTAAAGGCAGCATGGCTGGCGGATGCCAGAAATCGGAGACCAAAAACGCCTTCCGCCGGACTTGGACGCGGCCTTAATGTCGCAACCATGCCCGATGGACCTGTACGCCGTTTCGAGGGCAGTTAGGGCTTCAATGCCACCTTGCGAGTGGAGGCCCAACGAATGGGCTTGTAGTCCTTGGCCTTGAGCTTGGCTTGACCCCAGATTGCCACGAGGTAGCGAGCATCCCCGAGGATGATGCCGTCCAGTTTGGCGGCCCGGTTGATGTCGACGCTTTCCTGATTGCCCTTAAGCCGTCGCGTGTCCCTCGTGGACATCCGGGTGACGAAGGTCACGACCAGACCGGGAGAGCCCTCGACCTCGTAGGCGTTGAACAGGCGCAGGCCATCAGGCCTCTCGTCAATGAGCCGCTCGACGAAGGCGAAGCCATTGTTCTCCGCATGCATCCGAATGTCCGCGAGGGTCGTCTCGCCATATCGGAAGCCGGGAAAGTCGGCGGGCTTACTATCAGGCCGGCCGCCCCAGGTCTCCTCGGCATAGGCGATCCGGCCGTTGAGTGGATCCGTCGCGAGCGCGAGCTTGTTCCCGTCAGACAGTCTCCACCGGACCTCCTCGTGGGGCCCCGCGGCAACTCTGGAGGCTGGCTTGCCTGCGACCCGCGATGCCGTGGTGATGTCCTCCCCGATGCGGATGCCGTTCAAGGTCTGAGCCTGCGTTGCCGCCGTCAGGGCAAGAAGGCCAAAGGCGGGGAGCGCGTGCCGCGCGACAAGGGAGGTGAAGGTTCTCATGGCGGATGTCGGCAGAGGGGCAGACAACCTACCTTTGCCAGGACTTTCGTCAACCGGACTAGGGCATTTTGCGGATCATGGTTGCAGAAGGGTCACGGCTTCTGGCTGTGCTCCGGCGCTGGAGAGAGCACTTCACTGCCGTGCCGCTTCTCCGGCACGGGACGATTCCCGCCTCGATGCACGACAAACCTGAGAAGCGGTTGTTCTGCCTTGTTGAGGGTGCGTCGAACAGATGACGATCGTTCACCTCCTATCGCGCAGCCGAGCGGTTCAAACAGGAATCTTGCTGATGATCCAGTCCGTCGCCTGTGAGCTAAAGCCGATTTCGGTCAACTCCTCCTCGAGATCCTCGATCATATCGGGGTCCAGTGTGATGGAGTTGTCATCCGCATCTGCCCCTGCCATGGGCTTCTGCCCACCTTCGTTCGCGTCTGCATTTTCCATGGGGGCTACTGTGACGCGCACGAGCGGTTCGTTATCTCCATCCGCAGCATCCTCACTATCGTAGATCTTGAGTGTGACCCAGCGCCTCTCAACTTCGTCCGCATAGACCGTCTTCCACTCGCCCATGGTCCTCTCCTGGATCAAGCCTCAGCGCTGCCGTCCTTCGGCATTGTAGCGTCATATTCCCAGACCATCAGTGGCCCCTTAGCGGAGGCGACCACAGCCGCTCCGCTCTCCCGGTAAGGGAACTCCTTAGCTGCAGGATCGGCTAACCCGATCCCGCAGCAGGCGCGTCGATGGGCTTGATTGACACCGCAGCCTGTCAATTGACGCACGAAACAAGACACGCGCCTTGTCATCGGTCTGACGTGGCGATGGGACGAGCCCCCCGAGCTTGGGATTGGACAGCACAATGCCCATATCAGTTCTATGCCGCCCAAGGGATCTTCACCATGCACACTCGACCTGTTCGAGGTCACGCTCACCATCCCGACGCCTGCGTCCGAACTGGCTCCTGGTACCGCCAAGCTGTCGGCACTTGCCAGCCTGTCCGACGCTCAGCTGGCTGAGCAGCTGAGCGGGCTCGTTGAGGAAGTGCAGCGCCGATTGGAGAAGGGCAGGGGGAAGCGGCCGGAGTTGGAATCAGTGGCACGGGAAGCTAGCTTGACCCTCAATCGCCTCGTTTCCGGCTCTACAGGCCATAACAAGCCATTCAGCTCTGGCAAGACTTCATCTCCGCTGCCGGAGGGGCAGCGCAGGGCGGGGCGGGCGGATCTGCCGGCGGGCGTGGCTCCCAGTCAGGTGGCGAAGCACTTCGGTTTGTCGCTGGACGCCGTGCGTTAAGGTGCTCGAGGAGGCTGCAGCGGCTACCTAAACGCATAGAGTGGCGAAACTTCCGAATGCCAATATTCTGACGCTGAGTTCTGACTGGCAGGAGGACGCTTGTGGCAGACAGCTATGACGTGGTGATCATCGGGGCTGGGCATAACGGCCTCGTCTGCGCCTGTTATCTCGCCGCCGCCGGTCTGCGGGTGAAGGTGGTCGAGCAGCGCTCCGTCGTCGGAGGCGCCGCCGTGACGGAGGAGTTCCACCCCGGCTTCCGCAACTCGGTCGCGTCCTACACCGTCAGCCTGCTTAACCCGAAGATCATCCGCGACCTCGATCTGCCCCGCCACGGCCTGCGAATCGTCGAGCGGCGCCTGGCCAACTTCTTCCCGCTGCCCGACGGCCAGTACCTCAAAACCGGTGAGGGCGTGACCCGCTCGGAGATTGCACGCTTCAGCTCCCGTGATGCTGAGCGCTACGAGACTTACTCCGCCGAGATCGACGCCATCGCGGACGTGCTGCGCGACCTCACCCTGCAGCAACCACCCAACCTCGCGGACAGTGGCTGGCGCACGGCCCTGTCCGAGGGCTGGAAGGCGCTGAGCACCGGCCATCGCCTGCGCCGCCTGTCCATGGCCCAGCGGCGGGCCCTGCTTGATCTGTTCACCAAGTCCGCCGGCGATTACCTCGACGGCTGGTTTGAGACCGACTGCGTCAAGGCCGCCTTCGGCTTCGACTCCATCGTTGGCACCTTTGCCAGCCCCTACACGCCCAACACGGCTTATGTCCTGCTGCACCACGTCTTCGGTGAGGTGAATGGCAAGAAGGGCGCTTGGGGCCATGCTATCGGCGGCATGGGAGCCATCACCCAGGCGATGGCGAATGCTGCCCGCGAACGTGGGGTGGAGATCGAGATCAATGCACCCGTCCAGGAGGTGATCGTCGAGAAGGGGAGGGCGGCCGGCGTCGTGCTCAAGGATGGCCGTGCCATTCGGACCCGGACTGTGGCCGGCAACGTTCATCCCAAGCTCCTGTTCGACCAACTGGTGCCGGAGAAGGCGCTGCCGCCGGACTTTCTCGCCCGCATCCGGCGCTGGCGGTCAGGCTCGGGCACCTTCCGCATGAACGTGGCTCTGTCCGAGCTGCCGAGCTTTTCCGCGCTGCCTGGCCGTGACCCTGCCGATCACCACACGGCCGGCATCATCATTGCCCCCTCGCTCGCCTACATGGACCGGGCCTATGACGACGCCAAGCGGGAGGGCTGGAGCCGGGAGCCGATTGTCGAGATGCTGATCCCGTCCACCCTCGATGAGAGCTTGGCGCCCAAAGGAGCTCATGTGGCGAGCCTGTTCTGCCAGCACGTGCAGCCAACCCTATCCCAGGGACGCTCCTGGGATGATCACCGCGACGAGGTGGCTGACCTGATGATCGCGACAGTGGAACGCTATGCTCCTGGCTTCCAGCAGAGCGTGCTGGGGCGCCAGATCCTGAGTCCGCTCGATCTCGAGCGCACCTTCGGGCTTATCGGCGGCGACATCTTCCATGGGGCCCTGAGCCTGGATCAGCTCTTCAGCGCCCGGCCGATGCTGGGTCATGCGGATTACCGAGCGCCGTTACCGGGCCTGTACATGTGCGGTTCCGGCACGCATCCGGGGGGTGGCGTCACCGGCGCCCCAGGCCACAATGCAGCACGGGCGATCCTCGCAGATGTTGGCCGGCGCCGATCCAGGCGAGCCTGACGCGGGGAGCGAAGCTCGTCCTGAGCGTCTGCCCTCTAGGGTCAGTATCAGGAACACGTCTTGCGCTGACCCGTAGATGGCAGCCTTGCCCCGCCCCAAGAGACGAAGCAATGTCGTGTCCTCACAGCCCCGGCCAGCTTGTGCAATTTGGACCCCACCTGCCAAGCTCTCTCTGTCGCCACCGAAAGCGATCCCGAACCCATGGACCATACCACTGCCGCGGCAGCTCCGCCCATCGTAGAGCCTGGCTTTATTGCGCTGCTCATTGCCGTCTCCGCCGTGAGCCCGCTGGGGATCAATATGTATCTGCCCTCGATGCCCGGCATGGCGCGAGCCCTGGGGGTCAGTTTCACCACCATTCAGCTCACCCTGTCGCTCTATCTCGGCGCGATGGCATTGGGGCAGCTGATCATCGGGCCACTGTCCGACAGATTTGGCCGTCGCCCCGTGCTCCTGCTCGGCCTCCTTACCTTCGTCGCGGGATCCGTCATCTGCCTGTCGGCGCAGAGCGTTGGGGTCCTGATCGTCGGTCGCATCGTGCAGGCGATCGGGGGCTGCGCCGGCATCACCCTGAGCCGCGCCATCGTGCGGGATCTCTATGGACGCAATCAGGTGGCCAGCATGATTGCGTATGTCACCATGGGCATGGCGGTCGCTCCCATGATCGCACCGACCATCGGCGGCCTGCTCGAGACGCTGTTCGGCTGGCGCGCTTCATTCGCTTTTCTGATCGGGTTCGGCGGCCTCGCCCTGGTATTCGCACATTGGCGCCTGCCCGAGACACACCACAGCCACGCCGGAGGAGAGGCGCTCCGCGAGCTCCTGCAGGGCTACGGCAGCCTCGTCCGGTCGCGCCCGTTCTGGGGCTACACGCTGGTGACCAGCTTTGTGTCGGCCATGTTCTTCGCCTTTCTGGCCGGCGCCCCGTACGTGATGATCGAGCTGCTCGGGCGCAGCCCGGCGGAGTACGGGCTCTATTTTGCCCTGGTGCCGTGCGGCTACATTCTGGGCAACTTCGCCACGGGCCGCTTAGCCGCCACGATGGGACCGAACTGGATGATCCTGGCCGGCACGCTCCTGTCTCTCGCCAGCATCGCGGCCATGGCCGCGGTGATCGCTACCGGCTTGCTGTCCCCGGTCGCCCTGTTTGGGCCCATGCTGTTCATCGGGGTGGCGAATGGGCTGGTGCTGCCGAGCGGCATTGCCGGTGCGGTGAGTGTGAGGCCGGATCTCGCCGGCGCCGCATCGGGTTTGTCGGGCAGCTGTCAGATTGGGTTCGGGGCGCTGGTCGCTCCCGTGGTTGGCGCGGCCCTCAGCGCGACCGTCTGGCCGCTGATCGTGATCATGACGATCTGCTCACTCCTGGCGGTTGCTTCGCTCTCCTTGGTTGCAGGTCCCCGCAGGGCTGCTGCAGGCCGGTAGATCGCTTTGGCTTGCGCAGATCGGATCCCCGGAAGGAATAGGATTGTGCGCGGAGCCGAAGTCGCCCGAAGGTCAGCAGTGGCAGGGTCAGCGGACCGCCACACGGCCAAGCTTAAGCGCTCAGATTGATCCCTTCCTGACGGTCAGCATGACATTGGGTCATGCTCCAGGTTAAACGTTGCCTCGCCCGAAGAAGACGACGTTGTCGCTGGCCTCAACCACCTTGTGGAGTTGCGACAGCTCCATGAACGCGTGGGCGCGGTACAGCCGCCACATCGGGCTAGCCATCTCTTGGAAGGGGTGGTCCGGATTGGACGTCCACCAGGACTCCCATTCCTGGGCGGTGAAGTCGTCGCCGTAGGCATGCGTCACAGTCAGATCCGGATCAAAGCCATCGTCGACGCAGAGGGCCTTCGCCCTGACTCTGATCTGGCTGTCCATGAGGTCGGATGTTTCCTGAGTCCGCGCGTACAACATGATCACTCCGCAACCGGCTTGGACGAGGGGAGGGGCTGACTGCGCTGATCCATGCAGCGTGTTAGCTCTTGGATAACCCAGCGTCTGGCTTGGCGTTGTGAGGATCGTGTCATGGTGACCTCCTGCGATGTCACCAGGATCGACCGAAACAGCCCGTCCTTCCGTGACCAGAGCCACACATGGCTCGTGAGAGAGCGATCACGGTCATTTCTGCGGTGAGCGGTTCAAAGGAAAGGC
>NZ_JAGPUP010000487.1:0-26706 GCF_018069605.1 Microvirga sp. HBU67558
TCTCCCAGCGTGGATGGGCCAGCAGGAACAGCAGCACGTCGGTCGTGCGGTGGGAGCCGAGGTTGTCCATGATCGCGTACACCCGCTCGGTCGTGCTCGGGATCCAGGTCTCAACGTGCTCCAGGAAGTCGACCCAGTAGGCACCGCCGCGACCAGGATAGGGATGCGTGAAGGCTTCACCGGTTGCCGGACAAAACGCCCCGAAGACATAGCCCTTGGCGCGCCGGCCGTAGTCGATCTCCTGTCGGGCTCGCTCGGCCGGTCGCGTGTTTGTCTGCACCAGCGCACGACCCGCGTAGCTCTTGGCGCTCATCGGTCCCATCTCGTCCAGGCAGATCACACAACTGCCCGCAGGTGGCTTGGTATAGAGCGTTTCGATCGCCCCCTTTTTTCGGCGAAGGCCGGATCGACCCGCTCGCCGAACCAGGTCTCGTGCTTGTGCCAGCGCAAGCCCTCGTGAAGCAGGATCTCGTCGATCCGACTGCGCTGCATCGCAATTCCTTTGTGCTCATGCAGGTAAGCGGCCAACCGATCCAAGGTCCAGGCGGCAAACGGCAGCCCGAGGGTCTCTGGCTTCGTGAGCGCCGTGGCGTTGACGGTGGCCATCTGCTCGGGTGTGTAGGTGGGTCGGCGGCCTGAGCGGTATCGGTCCTTGAGCGCGTCCAGTCCTTCCGCATTGAAGCGGCGGATGGGCTTGCGCACGGTCTCACCATCAAGGCCCACGCGAGCTGCAATCGCCGAGGCGCTCTCGCCATGACTGGCACGCCAGATGATCTGAGCGCGTTGCACACTCTGGGCCGAAGCGGTGTGTGAGTGGGCCAGGCGCTTGACGGTCGCGAACTCGTCAGCGGTTAAGTCCCGTAAGCAGACTGGTGCCATGGATCGCCTCCGCTATGGGATCAGCGGGAGACGCCATTATACCCCTCTACCTGCCGGATGCACCACTAAGTGTCGAAGGGCTCGTTGGAGGCGCGGCACCAAGGCTCGCATGGTCGCCGAGTTCTCGGATACGCCATTGCCTTCCGGATCCTGCCCGGTCAGGCGAAAGAGTTGCCACAGGCAGCCGCTTTGCCAGACAGAGCCTACCATCTGTCCCAACGTAGGTCGTCGAAGACCGCGGCTGCACCAGCCATGCCCATCGTGCCTATGTCTGGAGCAGGGGGGCGTCCGGCGATTCCACCGCAGCACCGTGAGGCGCCGCTCGCCTGTCCAGACGGAATCCAAAGGGCGGGTCTCGAAGCGTCAGCACGGACCTCCTCCGCGTCCGTCTGTATTGGCTTCATGGATGAGTGCTATCCAAACAATGAATTTTACCAATGCCACTGCCATGTCTAGAAAAGGTTGAATTGTAGTGGAGGCGAGTGCTGCAGGATCCGACGCCACCAACTCGACCGGCGCTGTGGTTAATCGATGACCCATCGGGTGCCCACGCTCAGTCCAACTCGCCTCCTTGAACTCCGAAAACCGGGCGACCGCAAAATGCCTGTTTCGCATCGCATTAAGAACCGGTTCGTCGTCTCTCGGAGACGCACCGGATTTGGTGACTGCATATGGTCGCTCGCGGCCGCATGGCAGTACGCTCAGCGCACGGGGCGAACGCTCGTTGTTGACTGGCGCGGGTCGTGCTATCTTGATCGACCCTTTGCGAACGCATTTCCGGTGTTCTTCGAGCCGATCAAAGACATCGCTGGCGTACCGGTTATTTGCGACGATCAGGTCAACCAGTTCTCATTCCCGGGGCCGTTCTTCCCGGACTGGTGGAATAAGTCATCCATCGATTGTCTTTACCGCCCCGATGCGCAGATTTTCCAAGAACGCGATGAACTCGGCGATCTTTTTCAGACCCAAGACGATGTTGCCGCCAACACAGTTATCTGTGACGCCTGTTTGATGTGGCGTTGCGACGAGGAAGCCGAGCGGCAGGTTTTTCGGAGCATCAAACCTCGATCCGAAATCCAGAGTCGCATCACGGCCGTCCATCAGGAAAGCTTTGTAGGGTATAGCGTCATTGGCGTTCATGTTCGTCATGGCAACGGCGAAGACATTATGGGCCATGCACCCTATTGGGCCGACCCGGAGCTGGCAGTGCGCCAAGTGTGCGAAGCCATTAACAAGGCCACAGCATTACTTCACCCAAAACCCATCCGGATATTCTTGTCTACGGACAGCGCGCAGGTAGTGACTCACTTGTCTAGCGTCTTTCCCGACCTCATCACCGTCCCCAAGAATTTTCGACCTCATCAGGCTGGCCCGCTACACAGCCCGGAGCTTGGCGTTGACGGCGGCATTTCCGCTCTCGTTGAGATGTATCTTCTCGGGCACTGTGACACTGTCATTCGCTTTCCGCCGACAAGCGCTTTTACACGCTATGCACGCCTTTCTGTCCCGCGAGTGATTGAGTTCGACGTGCAAGATCCGAGCCGTTTGATCCTGATCGAGGGAGAGACGAGATGCCTCTAGCACTCACAAGGCGCTCTGCCTCCCCCATACTCCACATGCCGCAAGCATCGAGAAGTTCTCAGTTAGTGTATGCGGGCTCAGGGATGCTGGACAAGTGGCTGCCCCACCCTCAGGTATTCAGGCGCAACGAGCTCGGCAGCCCTTCTATGGGAAGCACCCGGCGCCACGCATCTGCCCTGCCCGAAGCGGGATTGTCGTTTCTAGCGCACGCGGCCGGAACGACTTGGTGCTTTCAGGATGCCATCAAACGTTTCAAAAGTGACAATTAGGAAACTCGGTATGACGTCAGACCCAAGCACGGCAGTAAGCCTGGAGGCTCCGTACCCGCTAGTCGGAAAGCGAGTATGGGTCGCAGGACATACAGGTATGGTCGGAAGCGCTGTAACCCGAGCGCTCACCACCGAGGGCTGCGAGATCGTCGTGGCCGACAGGCGGAAGCTGGATCTGACGCGGCAAGAGGAGGTCCGGCATTTCCTGTCACAATCAAAGCCACATGCGGTTATTATGGCGGCGGCGAAGGTGGGCGGCATCCTAGCGAACGACACTGCGCCTGCCGACTTCATCTATCAGAACCTGATGATTGAGGCCAACGTGATCGAAGCCTCATTTAGATATGGCGTTGAGAAGCTCCTCTTCCTCGGATCGAGTTGCATCTACCCGAAGTTCGCTTCGCAGCCCATTAAAGAAGAGGCGCTACTGAGTGGTCCACTTGAGCCAACCAACCAATGGTATGCAACTGCAAAAATTGCAGGCATTAAGCTGTGTCAGGCCTTCCGCATGCAGTATGGCGTTGACTTTATCTCAGCCATGCCGACGAACCTCTATGGTCCTCGTGATAACTATGACCTTATGGCCAGCCATGTCGTGCCCGCGCTGATACGCAAAGCACACGACGCAAAGACTAGAAACCTCGATCGCATGACTATATGGGGCAGTGGAACGCCTCGCCGGGAATTCCTGTACAGTGAAGACTGTGCCGATGCAGTGGTCTTCCTACTTAAGCATTACTCCGAAGCCGAGCACATAAATATCGGATTCGGCAGCGACATGACCATTATTGAACTCGCCCGTCTCATCTGCAACGTTGTTGGCTTCAAAGGTGACATAGGTCTCGATAGATCCAAACCAGATGGGACGCCACGAAAGCTCTTGTCCAGCGAGAAATTATTATCCATGGGGTGGCGCCCAAAAACATCCTTCGAGGTTGGTCTGGCTAGATCCTACGAGTGGTTTATCAGCAATGTGCTCGATAAAGAGGGCCACTAATCGGGTCGGAGTCAGCTCTTTCCGAGACTGCCACGGCGCGCCCTTCGAACTCGCGACGACATGCCATGACCCGTAAGGATGAACGGTTACCGGGTGGGCTCCTCGAGTCCACTACTGAAATAGAAACTGCTGCGAAGTGTCGTTCCGCGAGAGCACTCCGATGTTGGGCGCTATGACCCAGCGGTTGGCATTCACACCTTGTCGGCCGTGTCAAATCGACTTCGGGAAACCACCACCACGCCTGAGAAGCACATACAGGTGGCCTCACATGGGATTGCGCCTCGACGCCCTTTGTGTCGCCGGTGCCAGATCGAGCAAGCCTTTGCAGTTGAGCGTAGGCTCTCAAAGGAGCAGAGTCCAGGACCGCGCGCGTGACCATGAACGCAAATCCGTTCTCCGGAATTGTCCAAGACCACCGCACCAAGCCCCCTGAAGGCCGAATTTATCAAACAGAGGCAAACGTTATGGCGCACAAGACCGCTCTCATCACTGGAGCTACAGGGCAGGATGGCGCTTACCTATCGGAATTGTTGCTCACGAAGGACTATATTGTCCACGGGACCAAGCGGCGTTCGTCGTCCTTCAACACAGAGAGGATCGACCACCTCTATGAGGATCCGCACCTGCGGGGAGGGCGGTTCTTCCTCCACTACGGGGACATGACAGACTCTACGAACCTTATCCGAATTATTCAGGACGTTCAGCCGGACGAGATTTACAACCTGGCAGCGCAGAGTCATGTTCAAGTCTCGTTCGAGACGCCCGAGTACACCGCCAATGCGGATGGGGTCGGTGCTCTGCGGGTGCTCGAGGCAATCCGAATTCTTAAACTTCAGGACAAGACACGCTTCTATCAAGCTTCAACGTCGGAGCTCTACGGCAAGGTTCAAGCAGTGCCGCAATCGGAGACTACGCCCTTCTATCCGCGTTCACCCTATGGCGCAGCAAAGCTTTACAGTTACTGGATTACCGTAAACTACCGTGAAGCCTACGGCATGCATGCGTCGAACGGGATCCTCTTCAACCATGAAAGTCCGATTCGGGGTGAGACTTTCGTCACGCGCAAAATTACACGGGCGGTAGCCGCAATCAAATACGGATCCCAGAAGACGCTTTATCTTGGAAATCTTGATGCGAAGCGCGATTGGGGTCACGCCCGTGACTATGTCGAGGGTATGTGGCAGATCGTGCAGTATCCGGAACCAGGTGACTACGTGCTTGCTACCGGTGAAACGCACTCGGTACGCGAGTTCGTCGAGAAGGCGTTTGCCTGCGTTGGAACGACTATTGAGTGGCGGGGCACCGGAGTAGCCGAAAAAGGTATCGATTGCGGATCAGGTGAAGTCTTGGTTGCGATCGACCCGCGCTACTTTAGGCCGACGGAGGTCGATCTTCTGATCGGCGACCCATCGAAGGCAAAGCACGTTCTTGGATGGCAGCACCGTACCCGGTTCGAGGACCTTGTACAGGAGATGGTCGACCAGGATCTTCAGAGGGTTTTCAGAGAGCACAACCGAAAGAGCCGGCATGATTAAGCTTGCCTTTGGCGAGGCAACCGGCGTACCAGAGTATATGCATCCGGCATTGCCGGAAGACCACCGGTAATTTGGACGTTTTGCACCTGTGCCGGGGCACGAACAAACCCGCCTCGCACCGGACTTGCCGCCTCGCGCCCGCAAAAGAAGCCGCGAAAGCCAGTCAGGCTTTGTCGTGCCAGTTGCCGGTCCCAACGCCGGTCGAGCGCACCGGCCTTTGATAGCTGCTATCGCTGTGGGTAAATGATTGCAGGATGACAGCTCGAAAGCATCCAAGCAAAGATAGAGAACGCCGCCGGCATTTGGGGAACATTGCCTAAGGGGGTTTAAGAGGAAGAAGCTGAGTGACTACGTCCAATCCTTACATCATTCCCGTTATAATGTGTGGTGGGTCCGGTACACGCTTATGGCCAGCGTCGCGCGAAAGCATGCCCAAGCAGTTCATCAAGGTTTTGGGCGATCTGTCGACATTCCAGACCACCGTCCGACGCGTAACCGCTTCAAAAGTGTTTCTGCGCCCGATTGTCCTGGCGAGCAATGATGTACGATTCATCGTAGCCGAGCAGTTGGTAGAGATCGGTTGCGACGCTGACATAGTGCTCGAGCCCATCAGGCGGGAGTCAGCCGCTGCAGTCGCCATCGCAGCCTGCCACGCGGCGGAGCGACATACCGAAGCCGTTGTTATGACTTTGCCAGCAGATCACGTGATCGGTAATGACCCTGCCTTTTTTGAGGCAAGCCACGCCGCCGCAACGGTCGCCCGAAACGGCGAGATTATGGCTCTTGGCGTTCGTCCGAGGCACCCCGCGACTGGCTATGGCTATATTAAACCGGGGGACTATATCTCAGGCACCGATGCACTTCGTGTCCAGAGTTTCGCCGAGAAGCCAGATGCGACGACTGCGGCACAGTACATCGCAGACGGCTACCTCTGGAACGCCGGCTATCTCACATTTCGACCGGATGTAATGCTGGCGGAGCTTGAGATGCTTGCGCCTGCCGTCCTAGATGCCGCGCGCAAGGCGCTCGCGCTCGCGTCAACTGATCTCGATTTTGTGCGGCTCGACGCGTCAGCACTTAGGCAGGCTCCCCGGATATCGATCGATTGCGCTGTCATGGAACGTACTGCGAAAGCCGGTGTTCTTCCCGTGGAGTTTCCCTGGTCGGATGTGGGGACTTGGGGCACGATGTGGGAGGCCGCTCAAAAGGATAGTAGCGGGAACGTGCTGCGCGGCGACGTCGAATTAATCAGTGCGAGGAACAACTTTGTGTTTAGCGAAGATGTTCTAACCACCGTTATTGGCGTCGACAACGTTGTGGTTATCACGCAGCAGGATGCAGTGCTGGTCACCTCACGGGAGCAATCTGATCGGGTCAAGGACTTGGTTGCTTTGCTGCGGGCCAAGAAGCGGCCAGAGGCGGACGAGCATATTCGCGTGTATCGCCCGTGGGGATGGTATCAGCGGATCGATATAGGAGCGCGGTTCCAGGTCAAACGAATATCCGTGAAACCGGGCGGGAGACTGTCACTACAGAAGCATTATCACCGAGCCGAGCATTGGATTGTCGTAAAAGGCACCGCTGAGGTGACTGTCGGTGAGAGCGTAATCGTCCTGCACGAGAACGAGTCGGTTCAGGTTCCAATCGGGTCAGTGCACCGGCTCGTCAACCCAGGCAAAATTGGGCTTGAGATTATTGAGGTACAAGTTGGCAGCTACACAGGCGAGGATGACATCGTGCGGATTGACGACATGTATGGCCGCTAGAAACTAAAGCGACGCCGCGCTGCTCAATCAAGCGGACACCGACACCGCAATCTGATCAGCCTGTCCAGAAAAAGATGCTGCATGCGAGCTTCCCACTGCCTGTAGAGTTGCGCGCCAATCCTGGCGCTGAGTTCAGTATTCGTCAAACCCGAGAGTGCTCTCCAGATGATAGTGTTCCTTCACGGAAGATCGTGCCGATCCGTGAGGCACCCAACGATGTGGAGGATCCCGGTCAGGTAATTGAGCGTCTTTTTCGCAGAGTTGAGGTCTCGCCCATGTCTTTCACCAGCGTGTCGAACAGATTGGTTTCACGAGCCATCACCGCTAGGTGCAACGAGCCATTCGGGACCGCGCGGCTGAGCATCGTCACCGGGAAGATGCTCTAGTTCTCAGTTCCATAGACGCTCAGTAGGCTTACCAGCCGCTCTGCGGTTCTCCAGAAGCTGGACAGTCGAGCCTTTGAGGCTCAGGCTGGGTCCGCTCAACCATGTGCCCGGGCCAAACATCGAGGCAAATCCCAACTGGTTCGACGTCCTGTGTCGGCGCGCTTTGGCCGACATGACCGCTGGAGCCAACAGGCTTTCCTCCACGATCGGGACCTTCGCGCTCGCAGACCAGTGTCGGCGGTGCCGTGTGTCAATGATTTCAAGCCGGGTGATTTGATGACGGTTAGCAAGGCCATTCATACTGACTGTCAGCGCTTGAGAGAGCATTGACGCGTGGTTGCTCTCAGCCGATGCCTACGAACAGCCGGGATGCAGTATTCGAGCTCCTCGATCTCGGGGCTCACGTCACCTTTTGCAGTGTACCCGTCCCCTGATGCCTGCTTTGACCTTCACCTTAATCTCGTCGGCAATGATGGGCTTGGCATCCCCAGCAAAAGGAAAGGCTCAGAAAGCGCGTCAATGAGCGACGGTCCTGGATAACCAGTTCGGCTCGGACATCGGAGCGAATGCCTGCGCCACCAAGATCTTGGACGGCAAAACCGGCGGGGAGGGAGGTGCGCAGGCCTATAATCGCCGGGTCCGCACTGGCTTCCACCGAAGCAGAGTGAGACGGTGACAAACGCGTTACAAGCGCCCCGCTCGCGCGCGTTGCCGACCGGAGGGATGGTCTCAACTCACCAACCTTAAGGTGCCGACTCTAGAACTCACTCGCTCGGCAAGTGACGTTCTAACGGCTCAATGAGTCTTCTTAACATCGCCAAAATGATCCATATCACTAAGATAACCAAGGCTATAGTGGGATGCGCATAATCGGGAAATTGCGCAAAGAAACCTGAAAGATCATTATTCGGCCCATCGGAGATCGGCTGTTCGTATGTGTGAAGCATCTGATTTGTGAGCATCCAGCCAAAGCAGGCAAGGGCAAACGATGTTAGGCTTGACGCTCTGAAGGACGCTATCAGTAGAGGTACATAGAGGGGCAAAAAACTATAAAATATCCTCGTGACATCCGACCCCCCAACTATTGCCAACGAGGCGCAGTATACAGATGCAGCTGCCGAAAATATGACAGCGCCGTTCCATTGAACGTGCTTAACTGCCTCCTTGTTTAACACAATATATAGCGGTCCCAGGGTGAGCGATATAGCAGCTAACGACCCTAAGACATGAGCGGGCTCAGATAGAAAACGATAAAGCCAGAAAAGCCCTGTAAAGAGTTGCGACTGATATTCGCAATCAAATTCCGACAGTATTAGTCCTTTTGTCACATACCCAGCGAGAATAATGAACAGAGATATCACCAACGCGGCTCTCTTCCTCTCCGCGTTTTTAATATAAAATGACAAGAATAGCGGCAAAAGATAGAAGCTAGCTTCTCTGAAAGGAATTCCTGACATGCATATAGCACTAGCAAGAAGGTACTCTCGGTTTATTATCAGTAATAGGCAAAATGACAGGATGAGAAGAAAAGGGGGATCCATGTAAACCGGATAGAAATTTGTAAATTTTACTGGTGCAAAATATAGGAACGACGACGCCGCCACCACAGCCGTGAGCCCTTTCAGGCTCCCACGCCAGAGTGAGTGTGTCGCGAGAAGCAAAGTAGCGGAAAATAACACGGAGACAACCAAATTGAATCCAAAAAAACCGACGTGACTATGGAAAACCTTCGCAAGTATCCAGGGCGTCCCGACGCGACCACAATAAGGAAAGGCTATGGGCAACTCCAAGCCACCTTCAGCAGCCAAGTGCCGAAGAATTCTGTCGTAGTATACCCCATCGAAACCCAAGCCATTCGCCACTCGGATCGGATCCTGGTCGGTTAATATCCATATCACACCGGATATACCAGCAATGATGAAAGATCCCGCAACAACGTATTCTAGTTGCTTTTTTGTAGGGACGAGGCGGATCATATCCTTATCCTCTTGAAAACCGCCTCTGGGATGAGCCTTATGATCAGCATGATCAGCCGCCAGACTGGACGAACGTAGATAACATTTTTCTTTCGCTCGACGGCGACCACTATCCTTTCAGCGACCTCACTCGGTTGTGCGGTGAGCCTTGCCGGCAGATGGATGCTTTCAGTCGCCTCCGTCGCAACATAACCCGGGAGCACCGTCACAACGTGTACGCCGCGTTTCGCCAAACGATTGCGAAGGCCGGATAGGAAGGCCGTGAAGCCCGCCTTCGCGGAGCCGTAGACGTAGTTCGTCGCGCGTCCGCGCTCTCCCGCAACCGAACTGAGGCCAACCAGAGTGCCTGATCCCCGTTCTTCGAATCGGTTGGCCAGCAATGACAGGATATTGGCAGGTCCTTCGAAGTTGCTACGCATGATGCAACTGGCGAGCAGATAATCGCGCTCGCTGCCTTCCTGGCTTCCCATCATGCCGACGATGCTTACGGCGATCGCGGGCAGTTCGGGCAACATGGCTAGAAACTCCGCGTGAGTTTCTGGCAGCAGTGCGTCGAACTCGTGTAGGGTTACAGGGACACCATATCGGATCTGCAAATTGGCCTTTTCGGCGTCGAGCTTTTTCGACTGCCGCGCGGCTAATTGGATCGGATGGCCGTGCGCTGCAAACTTGTGCGCCACGGCTATGCCTATGTCCGAACGTGCACCCAAGATAAGAATGGACGGCTTTGTCACAGCACAAGTCTTTCCGCTTGCGCCGATTGGAACGAGTTCTTCCAGCCGCTATCCGCCCGCATTCGGACGAAGCTTTCAACTCGGCCATCGGAGGCACGTAACGTTTCAGCAGACATGCGGCTGTCTTTGGCTAGATAGAAGCGCCCGCCGTGATCGATTGTAATTTGCTCCAGGTTCGCCAACAAGCCCGAGGTCTTGGTCGTGATGGGGAAGTCAAGAGCAAGGGAGTAGCCTTCCATCGGGAACGAAAACCGGCTCTCCTGCGGGCCGAACCGCTTGAGAACGGCCAAGAAGGACCCAGCGCGTGCCTTGGACACTGTCTGGAGCAGGGCCCTGAGCCCCTCTTCGGAGCGGTTTAGGGGAAGAGCACACTGGAACTGAGCGAATCCCTTGCGGCCGTAGAGCCGATGCCAGGCGGCGATCGCGTCAAGGGGATAGAAGAAGCTATCCCAGTCAACGAGTTTCTCACCTCGATTCCAAGCGCCGGCCCAATAGTAGAGTGTATTGAAGGCACGGAGGCTAAATCGATTAAGAGCAAAGCATGGGAAGTTGAACGGAAGCGAAAGTTTGCGCTTATCCGGCGTAGTGAAAGGATGGAGCGATCGATGTGCTGGAAGGTCCGGGCTGTTCGCGTGCTCTCCCAGGAAAACAAGTGAGCGTCCAAGGTTGATCCCCGCCCCAAGGCAGTCAATCCACGCCACCGAATAAGTCGAACCATGAGCACGTTCCAGAGCGGTCATTGCTGATTCAAGGTTCGGCGCGGGTATTGTCGTCTGGCGGATCCATCCAGTTTCGATCGTGCGTAATCGGACGGCCGCTCGTATAATAATTCCGGTGAGTCCCATCCCGCCAAGAGTGTGCTCGAAGAGCTCTACGTGACCTTCGCGTGAGCAACGTTGGATTGTGCCATCGGCCCCCATTACATCGATCCAGTCGACGCACCTTCGAAAACTTCCGTGCTTGCGATGGTTCTTGCCATGGACATCGGCGGCGATCATACCGCCCAAGGTCACGAACTTCGTGCCGGGCGTGACCGTTGGGAACCAACCTCGGGGTAGGAAAGCCGCGATGATGTCGGACAGAACAACTCCAGCCTCCGCGATCAACTGCCCAGTTTTCGGATCAAAGGCCAACATCCTGTTCAAACGTCGCATATCAATCGTCGCGGATGAATTAATGGCGCTGTCACCATAAGCTCTACCACAGCCGCGCGCGATTACACTCGGCTTCGAAGCTACAAGCTGCTGGATCCCTGCAAGGTCACGGGGCACATAAACTTGGGCGTCCATGACTGGGAACCTTCCCCAGCCCGCGAGCTTCATGGAGCGATCCTCCCCTGCCGATCTGAAAACACAAAGCGTTTGTCTAGCTGAAATCTGACCATGTAGCCGATAGTCAGCCCAACGAAAGCACCCACATCACGCATCACCTCAGTTCCCCAGATCGTCCAGGAAGCCGCCTCAGCGCTCCACGAAATAATCGTGGTGAGGCCACCCACTGCCGTGTAGAGCGAGAACTTCCACCCATCGCTTTTGAGGCCGATTTCCCGGTCGTAAAAAATCCAAAGCTTATCGAGCAGGTATTTGGTCAGTAGCCCGGCGATGGTGCCCACGATCATGGCAAGCGCAAGAAGATCGCTCGCGTCCCCGAGTTGGAGGACCGAATTTTGTGTGGTGATATTGACAACCGTTGCGATGGCGGCAAATGCCGCATAGCGTAACGTTAGAGTTCGCCGATTCATACCAGCATTCCGGCCGCGACGAAGACCAGAATAATCGCTAGGCAGGCCTGACTGATCCGATCCTTTGCGGCGTAGATCACCGGATCATCATGCATGTACCCGCGGTGCGCCATCATGACCGTGCGAGTGATCCAATAGAGCAGGACTGCGCAAACGCCCCAGAGCATCTGAGGATGAGGGTAGAGCTCCGCTACGGCAGGCGAATTGACGTAGTATGTCATCACCAGAACAGATACGTATCCTGCCGCAACTGCGATCATGGAGATGATTTGCAAGTCGTTGACGTGATAACCTCGGCCATCGGCCTGTAGACATCCACGCCCGGCGCTATCAACCAACTCGCCTTGTCGCTTCACCGCAGCAAGCGAGAGGAAAAAGAACATGGAAAAGGCAATGAGCAAGACTGATATCGGAACTGATGTCGCGATTCCACCTGCGACGATGCGTATGGTATAGAGGCCCGCAAGAATACATATATCTATAACGATGTGCCGCTTGAAGTGCAGTGAATAGGCCGTGGTCGCAAGAAGATAGCTTGCCATTACAAGGAAAAAGCCCTGCCCTATAAACATGGCTATGAACCCGCCCGGAACGATCAGCCCTAGTGCTATCCACGTTCCGTGCGTGGCGGGGATGCTGCGCGAGGCGAACGGACGGTACCGCTTGCGCGGGTGCACCCGATCTGCGCGGATATCGAGAAGATCGTTCACGACGTAAACACCAGAAGCCACAAAGCTGAAGCAGACGAATGCCTCCATTGATGAGAGGAGTGTCGGCCAATCGAACTTATGTGCAGCCAGCCCTGGAAAGAACACTAGCACATTCTTTAGCCATTGATGCGGACGGAGCGCAGCAAGATAATGCTTGAAGTACCTCAGATCAGTTGTTGAAGTTTCAGAAATCGTCTGCTGACTTTCGCAAGGATTAGCGACGATCCTGCTGCGGGCACAATGCTGGCCGTTGGGCGCTGCGGCTGCGTCGCCCGCCTCGGCGTTCCCGAGATCGTACGCCGAGCCCCCAAACTCTTGCGACTGAATTGCTCTCTCTACTGCCGCGGATTCAACTACATCGTGAATGCTGCGGGTATCAAGACCGATCGTCCCAATGTCGACTGTACGCGAGTGTATGTGGGCCTTGTCGTCTTCGCTGCCGCCGATCATGGCGAACCTCTTACTTTGAGCCAAATTGGGGTCAAGCTGGCCAGCAAAAACGCTCAGTTGAGCAAAATAGAAATTGGCCCGATCGGAATGGCGTTCTCGACGCGGTATCTGCCGGACTGATTGCGATGAGACCAACTAGATCGAGAGGCAACCTCACTACGATAGATGCCTCCATCTATGAAGGATCCAGTAGAGCCGGGAAAATCAATTGTTTGGATTGTAGGCATCAATTTGATGGATGGTGGGCTGCCCTGCTCGAAGGAATGTTTTAGGGCAAAAGTCCGAGGCGGAAGGAGGAAAATGATGAAGTCCGGGAACTACGCCACATGCTTGGTGACCGGCTCTTTGGATCTGATTGGTCTAGTGACCGCACTTGCAGAGCGGCAGATTTTACGCGGCGGCTCGAACTACGGGGTTGTTGTTTTTGGGCGGGCGGGTTGGCTTGTGCTGTTCTCCGGATGACTGCAATTGACGGCCCCAGCTCAGAGGGGGCGATTGTAGTTTCCACGCCTTCCGCAAGCCCTGGCGTCGGCTCGCTCATGCGAACAACTGCTCCACCGTCCAACTTTTGCGCAAAAGGACCATTTGCTTGGCCTTGCCCGAGCACGTTACGGTTTGCAAAACAGTACCCTCGGGTGTGAACCAACGCGGTTGTCAGAACCATGCCGGGCCCCCCTGAGCAGAGGCCGCTATTGACAGGCCGACGCGGCACTATACTGAACTGCACTCCAAACCTCTCACAAGATCTGCATACATGGATGTCAGATGTTGCAGCATCGTTCCAGAATGGATGGGATAATCTGCCATGCTCCATGCGGGCACTTGCGTAATGCAGCTTTCGCCTGTCATGATAGCGCAGGATGATTTTGCTCTAGGGCATCCGATTCTCGGTAGATTTCGCAACCAGCGACGAAATCTTAACTAGCTAGAATCGCTCACTTCATTTTCTATCAGGCTCAAAGAATTCCATGGCTAATTCCGCTGCACTCTCAAAGAACGGCAATGTGGGCGTGAGGTGTGTTCATACATGAGTCCTCCTTCTTGGCCCGGACTGTTCGATGAGACTGAATCATAGGGCGCTCAGATTTCGATATGGCTACACGAACGGAACCACATCATTTCCGGATGGATATCGAGGGACTGCGTGCCCTTGCCGTTTCGGGAGTGATCGCCTTTCACTTTGGCGTAGCTGGTCTGCCCGGCGGCTTTGTCGGTGTTGATATCTTTTTCGTTATATCGGGATATCTGGTCACCAGGCAGATCCAGCTCGAAATTGACGAGACCGGCTCGCTCGACCTTCTGCGCTTCTACGCGCGGCGAGCTCGCCGGCTTCTTCCCGCGTCGTGTGTCGCCATCCTTGCGACGCTATTCTTCGGCTACTTCGTTCTTTCTCCACCCGAGCAGCAGTTCTATTCTGAGGAGTCGTTTTACGCGTCCGCCTACATAATCAACCTGTGGCTTATCAGCTCGGCCGTTGATTATTTCGCCTCGGATGCAGCCAACAACCCGTTCATCCATTTCTGGTCGCTCTCGATTGAGGAGCAATTCTATCTCATTTGGCCGGCTCTGCTGCTGCTTTTCGCGCGGCTCCGTGCGGGTGCATACGGGCTTTTCCTCCCGATGACGCTGGTGGGTGTCGTCTCCTTCGCGTTCTGTTTGCATTTTACTGCCGTATCGGAGCCGTGGGCGTTTTACTTTTCACCGTTCCGTGCCTGGGAGTTCGCTTGTGGAGGTCTCGCCTCAATGGTCTCCGAAGAGGCGGCCAAGCGGTTTCGGCTCATATCGGTCTTCGGCTGGATCGGAATAGGTCTGATCATGACGTCCTACCTCGGCATGCCAGTGGATGTGCCCTTTCCAGGGTTGATTGCCCTTGTTCCAGTCGTCGGCACGGTGATCGTGCTTCTCAGCGGCACACGTCCGGGGCACGCGGGACCGCAATTGCTTCTTTCGCTGGCGCCGCTGCAACGGATCGGACGGGTATCGTATTCACTCTACCTATGGCATTGGCCCGTAATCGTCTTTGCGGGCATCTTGAAACCCGAGCTCACTATCCTCGAACGGGCTCTGTGCTTCGCGCTTACCTTGGGGCTCTCTGTCCTGAGCTACCGCTTCGTCGAAAACCCGCTGCGACGGAACTCGTGGTTGATGGCAAAAACCAGCCGCTCCCTCGGTTTTGCTGCGCTTGTGACCGCGTGTGGTACAATAGTCGCCTTTGGCGGCGCGCGACTGGCCAATCAAAAGATCGATCCCCAGCAGAATCTTGTCCGCCTAAGCGCTGAGCGCGATTCACTGGCCCGGCAGTTGGACGCGGGCTGTCTTCTCGACGCCTACCAAGTGCAGCCTAAGCCCTGCGAATTCGGTGCTGAAAACCCCGGTAAGACCATCGTTCTCATAGGGGATTCGCATGCTGATCACTGGTCGACGCCGCTGATCAGCATGGTGAACAGTAACCGGTGGCGGCTTGTCACTTATCTTAAATCATCCTGCCCTGCGGCAGACGTCACAATTTGGAGTTCTATGCTCGTGCGGGATTACGAGGAATGCGATCGGTGGCGGGAGTTCGCGATGCGCGAGATTGCCACACGAAAGGCGGACATGGTGATCATTTCGGAGTATTCCTCGGCTTACGTCAAAAATGACATCAACGTCACATCTGCTCACCAGATCGACGCAGCCACATGGGCTCAGGGGCTCCGTAAGACCGTGTCCGCCTTGGAAAGCGCTACCCCAAAGATCGCGGTGATTCGGGATGGGCCGGTGCACAGGACCCATCCCGACAAATGCGTCGCGCGCGCACTCTGGCAAAACAGGAGTCCCGAAATCTGTGACACACCGCGTAGCGAGGCTATGGAAGAGACGATTCCGGACAGCGAACGGAAGGCCATTGCGCATATCGGAAATGCCTCTTATGTCGACCTGACCGACCTGTTCTGCAACGAAACAAGGTGCCCCGCCATGATTGGCGGCATGCTGACCTTCCGCGACCGGCACCACATCGCGACTCCGTTTGCGGAGACGCTTGTCGCGCCGCTCCAGCGGGAACTCTTTGGGACCATGAATGCCAGGGCGCCAACAGACTGATGCAGAGAACCCGTAGCATGCGGCCAATAATAGCTGCCGTGGGCGCGAGCTGCCTTATTTGGGCTCATCCTCCAGCGCAAATAAGACCGTCGTCAATCACCGCAACATGGGCTTTGGCTCGACGGCCAGCATGTGAGGGCAGGGACTCCCCTGCATCATTCGGAAACGCCATGTTGGACGCCTCCTCGATCAATATCTGCCGCATCCAGATACTGGCCGGGTCGCCGTTATGAAGTGCGGGCCACTGAACAGCTTCCGTGAAGGCAGGAAGCGGCAACGGAAGATTGATGATCCGTAAGGGAATGGTTTTCTCGAAATACTTGACCAATCGTAAGGGCATAGTGGCAAGGCGGTTTGTGCCGCGCAGCACCTGCGGGATCAGGTTAAATCCCTGCACTACGACTTCGATGCGTCTTTTAATCCCATGTTCGAGCAAGTACCATTCTTCAACCGAAGGCCTCAACGAGCGTCCGAACCGAACTGCGACGTGTCCCATCGACATGTATTGCTCGAATGTAAGGTCCTGCGGTACCGATGTGTTGGTAGGACAACTGACGCAGACAAGCTCCTCATCGAACAGCTTCGCGCTCGGATGCGTGTTCTCCATGAACAGATCCGGGAGCAAGAGAAAATCAACCTCACCCCGCCGGAGAAGCTCGCTTGGGTCGCTGTCGAGTGGCAGAAGTTCGAAACTGACGGTGGGTGCTTCCTGCGCAAGACGCTCGACGACCCTATCAAGGAAGACAAGCGTCATGAAATCCGAAAGAAGGATCCTGAAACGACGGTTGGATTGACCTGGATTGAATGGCTCCCAAGAAATGATTGAGCTCCGAATTTGCAGGAGAACGTCTCGGACCGCTGGCGCGAGTCCCTCAGCCCGCGGTGTGGGGCGAAGCTCGCGACCGTTCATCGTGAATAGATCATCGCGAAAGTAGTCTCTTAGCCGGTTGACGGCTGCGCTCATGGCAGGCTGGCTCAGATTGATGCTTCGTGCCGCCACTGTGAGATTCCGTTCCGTCATTAGGGCGTCGAGCGCAACAAGAAGATTTAGATCAAGACCTTTGAATCGCATGGCTGAAACCATCCATATTGTGGATCTCTTCCAGTTAGTAATTTTCAAGAGCGACTTCGGCGCTCATGAAGAGGGCGTCCGCAGCATTCCGCTGGTGACCAGTGCTCCGAGCACGGCCGAAAGTAGTGACTTACCGACCACGGCTCACGTTCCAAAGGCATGGTGGATGCCCGCCCTAGCGCCGCCGGAATGCTCGCCTCCGACAGCGGTTCTGCGATCGTCGAGAAGATCATCACAGCGAGAACTGCAAGACGGCCGGACTCCCACGCGGCCACAGCCTCCTCCTTGAGACCGCACATAGCCGCAATTGCCACCAGCAATCTGTTGATCCCCGCAGTGACCGTGGTGGTGCGAGCACGTGCAGGGAGACCGATGACGATGTGCACGGGCAATACCCGGTCGACATAAAGCCATGCCGTCATGGTTCTCCGGCGGCGCCAGACCTTGCTCGCTTCAAGCGAGTTCCTGCTCGAGCACAGCAAGGCAGCGAGCTATCTTCTCCTTTGTGGATGGCGGCAAAGGGAGAATGGGACGAGGCGGCTCCGCCTGGCAGACGCCGAGCAGATCGGCCATCGTATAGACGGTCCGAAGACTGGAGAACTGCTTGAACAGATCCCAGACCGGGCCAAGTGTGGCATCCAGACGGCGTGCCTCTTCGACATCGCCGTTCTGAGTTGCCCTCACGATGCGCAGGCAGACGTCGGGAAGGATGCCAGCGAGAACGCTGTACCAAGTATCAGCTCCGCGGATCATTGCTTCGGCAGCATTCCAGTCGCCGCTATAGCCGATTGAGAACCCCCTGGGCGTCAAGGATCTCAGTTGTGCCAAGTGACTCGCGATCTTCTCAGGTTCTCCTGTCGGGTTCTTGATCGCCACGATGCCGTTCACGTGGGCCAGTCGCTCCACCAGAGCAGCGGTAAAACGGAAGTGGGTAGTCTCCGGGTTATCATAAACTACGATGGGAAGGCAGCTCTCGCGGGCCACGGTGGAGATATGCTCGAAGACTTCGTCCTCCGTGAGTGGCGCATACGAGACGGCGGCAAGGAGACCTGCGGCGGCGCCAGAGGCTTTCGCGTCCTGCGCCAGTCCAACCGCCTCGTCGGTCCGCAAGGCACCGACGCCTACCAGTACTGGTATGCTCCCGCCGGTTGCCTCAATGGTCGCGCTTAGAGCGCGCCGCCGCTCCTCACGGGATAGATACATGTAAGTTCCGGTGCTGCCGAGAAGGCCGATAGAGTCGACGCCTGCGGTGCAAAGCCGAACCACGAGCCTTTTGAGCGCCGCAGTGTCAACGTGGCCGGCGCGGTCACTCGGCGTGATGGGAAATGCGGAAAGCCCGCTCAGGACTGTCACTCGATGCTCCATGTCCGGTTCCGAGTTTATGTAATCGCGATCGTCGGTGGCTATGTCACAAGGCTAGGAGGGCGTGGCGAAGGTCCCCGATCAGGTCATTCACGTCTTCAAGGCCGACCGAAAGTCGGATAAGTTCGTCTCCAACACCCGAGACCATGTGTGCGTCTTGCCGGATCCTTTGCCGCGCCCGTGTGATGCTCGCTGGATGATAGATAAGGCTGTCGGTGTCGCCGAGGCTCACGGCGCGCGTTATCAGTTTCAAGCGGTCCAGCATTGTTCTTGCGCCGTCAAAACCGGCATGAAGTCCAAAGGCCATCATGCCGGATCCTTGCGCCATTTGCCTGCGCGCAATGGCGTGATCGGGATGTGAATCAAGGAAGGGATAGCTCACCCAGGACACGGCGGGATGCGCTTCGAGCATTCCAGCGATTGCCAGAGCCGAGGCACTGTGCCGATCCATTCGAAGCGTGAGCGTTTTCAGTCCCCGCATGATCAGGAAAGCCGAATGCGGCGACAATGTCGCGCCGGTGATGTAGCGCAGGCCAGTCTCATGCAAGAGGTGGAGTGTTTCGGCATCACCAAGCAATGCGCCACCCAACGTATCGCCATGCCCATTGATATACTTTGTCAGGGAGTGTAGGACGATATCAGCACCATGCTTGATCGGCCGCTGGAGTGCGGGAGAAGCAAAGGTACTGTCCACCGCGACTTTCACTCCATGGGCGTGAGCGCATTCTGTGATCGCCGTGATGTCTAGAATGGCACTCACGGGGTTGACGGGTGTCTCGAAATAAACGAGCTTCGTCTTTGCTGTGATCGCCGCTTCGAGGTTCAACGGATTCGACAAATCGACTGGAACCACCTTGATTCCGAAGCGAGGCAAACCCTGCTCCACCATCGCAACAGTATTCGAGTAGAGGGTGTTGTGAACGACGAGCTCGTCGCCCCGCGACAGCAATGAGAGGATCAGAGTGCCGAAGGCAGCCATCCCTGTCGATACGACGAGGCCTGCTTCAGCCCCTTCCAGGTTTGCAAGCCTTTGCTCGAGGATCTCCGTGGTCGGATTATATTCACGAGCATACAGCCTGCCCCCGAGCGCTGCGGCAGCATCATTTGCCCCGACGCTCTCAAAGGCGTAGGTCGACGTCAGAAACACCGGCGGCTGGGCCGCTCTCTTAAAAGCCACTGGGTCGAACGCGTGGTGAATGGCGCGCGTGTCGAATCCGAGGTTTGCCGTGTGAGAGTGGTCAGAGTGTTCCTGACGCTTGTCGTGTTCGCTGCCGATCATCATAGCCTGATCGTATCCTCTTTGCTTTGACCCACATTGGCATCATACTGGCCGGCAAGACATATCCAGTTTGACTGAAAAAAAATGGTCCAGTCGGAAAAACAAGTGGCGACCGACCGGGCGCCTAAAATGGGTGCGCGCAGGATTTACGAGGCGCTCAAGGATCAGATCCTCAGTCGCGTCTACGAGGCGGGAAGCCAGCTTCCATCCTCGCGTAGCTTGGCAAACGAACTGCATGTTTCCCGAACCACGGTCACGGTTGCCTATGAACAACTTGCCGCGGAGGGGTTCGTGGAACTACGCCAAGGCGCACGCCCTCGAGTTATAACATTGCACATGGGACCGCACCTGCGAGACATGAAGGCTCCGCGGGAGACACGTGGGCCGCTTTCGGCTTACGGCGAGAGACTTCGCGCACTTTCACCATGGCTCGATTACCTGACTAATACCTTGACCGTCGATTTTCGGTACGGCGATCTTGCTCCGTCTGATTTTCCGGCGCTGGCGTGGAAGCGGGCTATCAATTCCGTGATTACTCGAAGACCGGTACGGCTTGCCTATGAGGATCCGCGGGGATCCCGGCGCCTGCGGCAAGCACTTCAGGGATATCTTTGGCGAGCAAGGACGTTGCAATGCAATCTGGAGCAAATCATCGTCGTCACTGGCTCCCAGCAGGGATTAGATCTCTGCGCTCGGATCGTTCTCGACGCGGGCCGCGCGTTCGTGATGGAGAACCCCGGCTACCGGATGGCCCGCCAGATCTTCTCTAGCACGGGGGCCACGGCAGTGGCGGTGGCCGTGGACGCAGACGGCTTGAAGACCGAGGATTTGGCACAAATTGACGCCCGGATGGCTTATGTAACACCATCTCATCAGTTTCCGTTGGGCGGTGTCATGCCGATTAGCCGCCGCCAGCAGCTTCTCGATTGGGCCCGGGATCATGACGCCTACGTGGTCGAGGACGACTACGACAGCGAATACCGGTATGATATCAGCCCGGTTCCTCCGCTCCAGAGCTTGGAGGACGGCCGCAACGTCATCTACCTTGGCACTGTTTCGAAGACACTGTCGCCGATGCTACGCATCGGCTACCTCGTGGTGCCACAGCAATTGCAGGAGGTGTTCGCAACCGCAAAGCAACTGGTCGACCGGCATACACCCATGACCGAGCAGGAAGCGCTGGCCTCCCTTATCGAAAGCGGCGCCTATGAGAGCCATGTTCGTCGCGTAAGAAGGCTTCACCGAGAGCGCCGCGAGACGTTATTGAGCGCCCTCGAGTATGCACTCGGCGAACGGATCACCATTGAGGGTGCCGATGCCGGCTTGCATGTCGTCGTCTGGTTAAATGAGCTGCCAGGATCACTCGAAACCGCCTTGATAGAGGCCGCGCGCCAGCACGGTGTCGGGCTCTACGGTATTTCACCGCTCTACGACTCGGCAACGGGGCCTACCGGGGCGCCACGGGAGCGGCTTGGACTGGTAATGGGCTACTCGGCCTTGACACCGAGGCAGATCGAGAGAGGTGTTCAACTTCTCGCCGCAGCTATCGACACTGTGAAGGGTACGCGTTGACACGCAACCTTCAGCCCGCCGAGTATCTCACTGGCTCGTCCTGTCGCACAGCCTCAAATGTTTCATTCAACTGGACTAAGAAGATGCCGGCAAACTGGCGCTTTTGACAAGGCCAATCTCATGGCAGATTTACCGCTGACTGGGGAGTGGTGACGACTGGGGGGTAGGACGTAGGATAGTCCAATGATAAGGGCAGCAGGTCGCCTGCGTAGAGGCTCACGTCGAAGGCAAGAGACACGGCGGGGGCCGATACATGACTTGGCAGGGCACTCTGCTCCACATTCATATAGCGTCGGCCGCTTCCTACGAAATGGAGGAACTAGCTGAGGCACAGCTCGTTGCCGGACGCGGCATCGTCAGGGACCGGTATTATCTTGGCACCGGGACCTATTCGCTCAAGCCCGACATTCGTGAGATCACGCTGATCGAGGCCGAGGTACTTGAGGCAATTGCCAAGGGAGAGCCAAAGATTCCCGGGTTTATAGGCGCGCTTGCGCCCGAAGATCACAGGCGCAATCTGCCGACCTGTCGGCGTTCCGCTCGGCCATTTGGCTGGCAAGCGCTTCCGGGGCGGGGAAACGGTTTCGCGGGCGGCACGGATGAATTTCCCGTGCAAGTACCTCGAGGAGCTTCTCAGCATGCCAGGCCTCTACGAGGGACTGCTAAACCGCTCCGGTGATCCGATTCTGCCAATGGATGAGTGAAGTGACATGGAATCTCCGCGCATCACAACGAAGCTGGTAGTCGCCGGAATCCATGAAGAACCTGGCGATGTCCGCGTGATCAAACTGAAGCATCCGCACAGGCCTTTTCTGCCGACCTTCGAACTGGGATCGCATGTCAATGTCCGTCATCCTACAGAAGGGTGCGTCAGTATTCGCTCTGCGGTGAGCTGGAGGATCTCAGCCGCTACAGGATAGCCGTAACGCTAGAAGCGCGCGGACGCGGCGGCTCGGCATGGATTCATGATTACGCGACCCCAGGCGACGAATTGCTCGTCCCCACCCCGCGCAATTATTTTCCGCTCAAGGACAGTGGGAGCCCGACCATATTGCTGGCGGCATCGGGATCACGCCGATCCTTGCAGTGGCCCGGCCCCTCTGCTGTCAGAGCAAGGCCGTTGAACTCGCTTATTTGCGCGGAGCCGAAGCCTTGCTCCACTACTGAAGACCTTAGAGGAGATCATCAGCCTCGGAAGTTTGAGACTCCACTTCGACGATCAAATCGAAACCCGACAAGACATCAAGGGCTAATTGTCAACAAGGCCCAGTGGGGAACATCTCTATTACTGCGGCCCCCCGGCTTTATGGCTGCAGTCGCACGAGCTTGGGAACACTGGCCGGATGGCTCGGTCCATTTCGAAGCCTTTCAACTGCCGGTCCGGGATGATACGCAATCTGAACCGTTCACGATGGTTCTTCGCAACGGGACAGCTGTCCCGGTCCCCGCGGATAAATCCGCGCTAGTGGCCTTCCGGGCCACCGGCGTTCTGTTGATGGCATCCTGTGAGAACGGCGTTTGTGGGACCTGCGAGTGCAGATATCTGGAAGGTGTGTCGATCCATCTTGATGCGGTACTTTTAAACGACGCCCGCAGTAATCGATTTATCCCATGCGTGTCGCGTGCGACGGGCGTTCTGAAACTTGACCTATAAAGGTGGGGAGAGATGGACTCCAAGATCAGCTGTTTGAAAGAAGCAGAACGCTGCGGTTCATGGTTTGCCACTGACGTGAGCCCTGAGTTTCCTCCGCTCAGAGCTGGGTCCGCTGGTTGATTGATGCCCGTTGTTGGCGGTCATAGCAACTGGAAGGGTCGCTCCTTCCGATTGCAGTCCTCTGGTCGTGTGCTTGGCAAAGTCAGTCGGGGTCATTCCTTTCAAGGCTGAATGAGGGCGGATGGTGTTGTAATCCCTTCGCCACGCGTCAAGGACCTGCCGGGCGTGCCGCAATGAGGTGAACAGGGTCTCGTTGAGGCATTCATCGCGCAGGCGGCCATTGAAGCTCTCAACAAAGGCGTTCTGCTGTGGCTTGCCTGGCGCGAAATACTGCCATTCCACGCTCGTGGTCTGACACCACCGCAGCACTGCGGACGAGGTCAGTTCGGTGGCGTTGTCCGAAACACAGCTTATCGGCCGGCCACGGCAGGCAATGATGGCATCCAGCTCTCGCGTGACCCGCAGGCCTGAGAGCGAGGTATCGGCCACGAGCCCGAGGCACTCCCGGGTAAAGTCATCAACCACCGCCAGAACTCGAAAGCGGCGCCCGTCGGCAAAAGGCATCGCTGAGGAAGTCCAGGCTCCAGCGCTGGTTGGGCCCGCCCGGCAGCAGGATGGGAGCGCGCGTCCCCAGGGCCCGCTTGCGGCCGCCCCGGCGTTTGACCTGCAGTCTCTCCTCGCGATAGAGGCGCCGGAACTTCTTGTGGTTCATGACCAATCCCTCTCGTGCCAGCATGATCTGCAGGCGTCGATAGCCGAAGCGCCGGCGCACCGCCGCCACAGCTCGCATGCGTTCGCGCGCCGCGGCGTCGTCAGGTCGGGTGGAGCGATAGCGGACCGACGAGCGGTCGATCGTCAGAATGGAGCATGCCCGCCGCTCGCTCACGCCATGGGCTTGCATGGCATGAGCCACGGCCCGGCGCCTGGCAGCGGGCGTTACCATTTTTTTAGGACGGCAAACCTGACTGTCTGATAGAGTGTGGTGGTGGGGGTCTTCTGTACCTGATGGGAGGTGCGGGATGACCAGACTCTCAGGGCGGCCGGAGCGCGAGCGCGTGCTGCGGCCCGCCTGTCGGCTATGCCCGGCCTGCAAAGCCCCGATGCGCATCCGCTACGAGAACCACCGCACCCTTGTGACGCTGACCGGATCGATCCGCTTGCGGCTCAAGATCCGCTGGTGCGAGACCATCGGCTGCGACCGCTTCCACAAGCCCTATCGGCCCGAGAGCGAGGGCGCCTTGGCCTTGCCCCAGCATGAGTTCGGGCTGGACGTCATCGCCCTCGTCGGGGCCTTGCGTCACCGCGAGCATCGCAGCGTGCCCGAGATCCACGAGGTGCTCACCACCCGCGGCGTGGCCATTGCCGAGCGCAGTGTCACCAACCTGCTCGACCGCTACGATGAGCTGCTCGCCACCCGGCTGATGGAGCGCCGCCCCTTGCAGAAGCTCCTGGCCCAGCAAGGGCGGGTCATTCTGGCGCTCGATGGCGTGCAGCCGGATGTCGGCCATAAGGTGCTGTGGGTGATCCGCGACTGCCTCTCGGGCCTCATCGTGCTGGCCCGCAGCCTGCTCTCCGGCCGGGCCCAGGATCTGGCGGTTCTCCTGCGCGAGGCCGTGGATGCTGTGGGCGTGCCGGTCGTGGGCGTGATCAGCGACGGTCAGACCTCCATCCGTCACGCGGTCGCGCAGGTCCTGCCGGGCGTGCCGCATCAGCTGTGTCAGTTCCACTTCCTGCGCGAGGCGGCGCATCCGATCTTCGAGGCCGACCGGCATGCCAAGAAGGAGCTCAAGAAGCAGGTCCGCGGCATCCGCGGGATCGAACGGGCCGTGGAGGAGCGGGAGGATCCCGAAGCGGCCATCGTGCAAGGCTATTGCGCGGCCGTGCGCAGCGCAATCACCGATGACGGGCGGGCGCCGCTCGCCGCCTCGGGTCTCAAACTGAAGCAACGGCTCGAGACAGTGGCCGGCAGCCTGGATCGGGTGCCGCAAAAGGGGGCTTCGCACCGGCGCTGACGCGCTTGCACCAGATGATCGTTCGCGCGCTGGAGCGCACCGCCTCGCTGTGGCCGGATGTGGAGTACGCCTACCGGTTCGTGCACGCCGTGGCGCATTGGCTTGGCAACCCGCACGAGGAGAGCGCCGCGATGGTGCGGCGGCGGGTGAACGGGGTTCTGGGCGCGATGCAGCGGCATCGGGCCAGGGCCGGGACGCTGGCCGGCGCCTTCGATCATTTCCAGAAGGTCACGCGCAGCTATCGCCCTGGCCTGTTCCACACCTATGCGGTGCCGGACCTGCCGCGCACCAACAACGATCTCGAACAGCTAGCTGTTCGGCTCCCAGTGCTATCACGAGCGGCGCGCGACCGGGCGCAAGACAGCGTCACCCGGTGCGGTTCTGCGTGGCTCGGTCCGGCTGATCGCCGCTAACGCGACCCGCGTGCAGGCTCCGACAGCCCGCGACTTGGGAGCCGCGAACCGCGAGCACTGGAGAAACTTGCGCCAACAGCTGGAAAAGCGACGCGTCGCGCGAACGCTGCGCACCCGCTTTCGGCATGATCCCGCCGCCTACCTGGCTGCTCTCGAACAGCAGGCCTGCCAGTTAGCTTTGCCATCCTAGTTTTTTTGACGCGATATCCTTCAGGACGGCATTGTCCAGCATCTGCTCGGCGAGAAGCCTCTTGAGCTTGGCGTTCTCGTCCTCCAGGGCCTTCAGCCGCCGGGCGTCAGAGACCTCCAGGCCGCCGTACTTGGCCTCATAGTTGTAGAAGGTTGCCTCCGAGATCCCGTGCTTGCGGCAGATCTCCGCTGTCTTCGTCCCGGCCTCATGCTCCTTGAGCATGCCGATGATCTGCTCTTCCGTGAACCGTGAGCGCTTCATTCGTCCGTCTCCACGTTGGACGGACTCTAACCTCATCTGGAGGAGTTCGCAGGGCTCACGTCACCACGTGGACGATCGACAACGCCATCCATCTCCATGAAGGGGACGAAGTGAAGGTCGGCCAGCACCAGGCCCCTCCGCCTCTCTGTGCACGATCATAACTGTACTCTTGTGCCCGCTTACCTGGCGGCTCTCGAACAGCTGGCCTGCCAGCTAAGAGCTGAACGCCATCAACGTCATCCTCTTCCGTGCCACCTTCACAGTCGACCTGCGCGATCCGGACGAAGGCAACCTCCAGGCCCGGGATGCGGCGCTGCCACATACCTGAACCAAGTTGCGGCCGACGAGGAGGTCTCGATTTTGGTTGGGCGTTTGGCACGGTTTGAGCCCGTGACCTTCGACGCAGGGATCGTAGCAATGGTGGAGGAAGCCGCCCGCAATCGCGCGCTGACCTCAAGGCGCCTGACCTCGAGCGCCGGTCACGGCGCCTAGATGATCGCAGGAATCGCGCCCTCCGCCATGATCTTCTTGCCAAGCCTTGGCGGAATCAGCCCCAATCCGCGGGAGCATACGCCGGATGCCGACCAGGTTGACGATGCGAACATTCTGCTCGACGTCGTCGCCCATCTCACTGAGGAATTAAGCGCCCATCATCGCATAGTTCCTCCGCCTCACAGTTTCCTGAGACACCCTATAAGCGGACGGGATCCGCAGAAGGGTGATGAC
>NZ_JAGPUP010000488.1:0-27111 GCF_018069605.1 Microvirga sp. HBU67558
CCACTCGCGCCACCCTCGATCATCCTGAAGGCTCGCAGCGCAAGCTGCGGGCCCGCAGGTGCTGCCCGCTTTGCCCAGAAAGGTACCAACCCGCCCTATTGCCGCCGCAGACTAATCACTATATTGCAGCGCATCAGATTTATCGCCCGGTACGAGCCAGGGGCGCGGCTAAGCTTGCCGCGTGCCGGGCCGCTTTGCTTTGAAAGACCCCGTATGAAACTCCGCAATATCGCCATCATCGCCCACGTCGACCACGGCAAGACCACCCTCGTCGACAAGCTGCTCCAGCAATCCGGCAGCTTCCGCGAGAACCAGCGCGTGGAAGAGCGCGCCATGGACTCGAACGACCTGGAGAAGGAGCGCGGCATCACCATCCTGGCGAAGGCGACGTCGGTGGTCTGGAAGGACACCCGCATCAACATCGTCGACACCCCAGGCCACGCCGATTTCGGCGGCGAGGTGGAGCGCATCCTGAGCATGGTCGACGGTGCCATCGTGCTCGTGGACGCGGCCGAGGGCCCGATGCCTCAGACCAAGTTCGTGGTGTCCAAGGCCCTCAAGATCGGCCTCAGGCCCATCGTGGCGATCAACAAGATCGACCGCCCGGATGCCCGCCACCAGGAGGTCATCAACGAGGTGTTCGACCTGTTCGCGGCGCTCGACGCCACCGACGAGCAGCTCGACTTCCCGATCCTCTACGGGTCCGGCCGCAACGGCTGGATGGCCAAGTCGCCGGAAGGTCCGAGCGATGAGGGCTTGGCTCCGCTCTTCGACCTGGTGCTCGATCACGTGCCCCCGGCCAAGACCGAGGACGGCCCGTTCCGCATGCTCGGAACGCTGCTCGAAGCCAACCCCTTCCTGGGCCGCATCGTCACGGGCCGCATCGCTTCCGGCACGGTGAAGCCGAACCAGTCGATCAAGGTGCTCGACCGTGAGGGCAAGGTGGTCGAGACCGGCCGCGTGTCCAAGATCCTCGCGTTCCGCGGCCTGGAGCGCCAGCCGATCGAGGTCGGCGAGGCGGGCGACATCGTGTCCATCGCGGGCCTCGTGAAGGGCTCGGTGGCCGACACCTTCTCGGCTCCTGAGAACGACATCCCGATCCAGGCGCAGCCGATCGATCCGCCGACCGTGACCATGTCGTTCATCGTCAACGACAGCCCGCTCGCCGGCACCGAGGGCGACAAGGTGACGAGCCGCATGATCCGCGACCGCCTGTTCAAGGAAGCGGAAGGCAACGTGACCCTCAAGATCGAGGAGGCGGCCGACAAGGATTCGTTCTACGTCTCCGGCCGCGGCGAATTGCAGCTCGCGATCCTGATCGAGACCATGCGCCGCGAAGGCTTCGAGCTTGCCGTGTCGCGTCCCCGCGTGGTGTTCGAGAAGGACGCGAACGGCCAGCTGCTCGAGCCGATCGAGGAAGTGGTCATCGACGTGGACGAGGAGCATTCCGGCGTCGTGGTGCAGAAGATGTCCGAGCGCCGCGCCGACATGATCGAGATGAAGCCGTCGGGCGGCAACCGCCAGCGTCTCGTGTTCTACGCTCCCACCCGCGGCCTCATCGGGTACCAGAGCGAGCTGCTCACCGACACCCGCGGCACCGCGATCATGAACCGCCTGTTCCACGCCTACGAGCCCTACAAGGGCGAGATCGCGGGACGGCGCAACGGCGTGCTGATCTCCAACGATGCCGGCGAGGCCGTGGCCTATGCCCTGTGGAACCTTGAGGATCGCGGCCCGATGATGATCGAGCCCGGCTGGAAGGTCTACCAGGGCATGATCGTCGGCGAGCACAACCGCGAGAACGATCTCGAGGTGAACGTGCTCAAGGGCAAGAAGCTCACCAACATCCGCACCACGTCCAAGGACGAGGCCGTGCGCCTGACGCCGCCGATCCGCATGACCCTGGAGCGCTCGCTGGCCTGGATCGAGGACGACGAGCTCGTCGAGGTGACGCCGAAGTCGATCCGCATCCGCAAGGCGATCCTCGACCCGAACGACCGCAAGCGCGCCGAGAAGCAGAAGGAAGCGCTGAGCGCCTGACGCGCCGCATCCCGCCTATGGAAAGGCCGCCCCTCGGGGCGGCCTTTTTGGTCTCGGAAGAGGGCTTATCCTTCGGCCTTGCTGCTCTGGCCCTTCTTCGCGCCCTCGCCCATCGGGTTCGTCGAATCCTCGCCCGAGGCCTCCGGGTTCTCGCGGCCCTGCGGGGTCAGCCGGGGGGCGCTGATATCCTCGTCGGTAGCCTGCTTTGACTTGTCGTCGGGTTTCGCCATCGCTGCTGTTCCTTCTGCTGCCTTTACGCGGGACCGCCGGAGCCGCCGGTCGGGCCCGAGCCGGAATCGGAGCCTGCATCCCCCTCGTTGCCGAGGGAGCGCGAGCCGCTCGGATCGGTGAGCCCGGTCGCCCGGCCGCCCGCATCGGTGCCGTTCGTGGGACTGCCCTTCGGCCCGCCGGGAATGGTGCCCGAGCCCACCTGAGTCGTGTTGGAAGGATCCACCGCGCCACCGAGATCGAACCCGGGTCGGTCCTGGGCGCCCGGGCCGGGATCCCGCCCGGCTTCGTCCGGGTCAGGGCGTTCCGTCGGGACACGGGGCCCCGCATTCTGGTTCTGGGTCATGATGGTGTTTCCGTTCCTACGAGCTGGTGGAATCCGTCGCGTCGTGATCGCCAACATCCGGCAGGGCTCCCGTGCCGGGCGTCGAATCCGGATTGGTCAGCGACGGCTTGCTGTGGGGGCCTGCCGCCGGCTGCTTCCCGTCAGGGGATTGTTCGGTCGACCCCTGCTGGCCTCCCTGCGGGTCGAGCCGCTTGGACTCGACGTCCTTTTTCGTGTCGTCGGTGTGATTGCCGTAACCTGCATTGCCCATCGCGGTGTCCTCTCAGCCTTCCTGCTTGCCGTTCACGGCGGTCGCGCGCTCGATGGCTTCGGCCGTCGCGTCCTTGTCCTCGGGCGAGAGGCTCGCGTCGCTCAGGTGCCTGGTGGTCTCCGGCGTCTCGGCGGCCGTGAGCTCGTCATGACCGTCCATGCCGGCCTTGCTGGTTTGGCCGGTCTGCCCCTGGCGGTAGTTGTAGGCCTCGCCGCCGGGCTCGCTCCACACACGCCTCAGGGTCGCGTTGCCCTCGATTCCGCCGTCCCGGTTCGGATCGACGGGACTGTCGATGCCGCCGCGCTGCTCGTTGCGGATCTGGTCCGCCGTCTGATCCTTCAGTGAATGAGGCGCCTTGCGTTCCGCCATGATGAACTCCTTGAAACATCGTTCGAATTTCGTGCGTGCAAGGAGAACCCGGCCGGCGGGGCGAAGTTCTGGCCACGCTTGCGCGACGCGCCAACAAAAAGGGCGGCTGTGAAGCCGCCCCCGATGGTACGCGTACAGAGAGGATCAAAGCCCTTCGAACAAGGCACTCGAGATGTAGCGCTCGGCGAAGGAGGGCGCGACCGTGATGATGCGTTTGCCCTTGAACTCGGGGCGCGCCGCCACTTCGAGCGCGGCCGCCACGTTGGCGCCGGTCGAAATGCCGCCGGGAATGCCTTCGAGCTTCGCGAGCCGGCGCGCCGTGTCGAACGCCGTCTGGTTGCCGACCGTCACCACGTCGTCGATGAGCGAGCGGTCGAGGACATCCGGCACGAAGCCGGCGCCGATGCCCTGGATCTTGTGCGGACCGGGCTGGCCGCCGGAGAGCACCGGGGAATCCTCCGGCTCCACGGCGATCACCTTCATGGCCGGCAGGCGCGGCTTGATCACCTGGGCAACGCCGGTGATCGTGCCGCCGGTGCCGACGCCCGCCACGAAGGCGTCGAACCGGCCGTCGGTGTCGTTCCAGATCTCCTCCGCGGTGGTCCTGCGATGAATCTCCGGATTGGCCGGATTCTTGAACTGCTGCGGGATGACCGAATTAGGGATCTCGGTCAGAAGCTCCTCGGCCCGCGCCACCGTGCCCTTCATGCCCATGGGGCCGGGGGTGAGGACGAGCTCAGCGCCCAGATAGGCCAGCATCTTGCGGCGCTCGATGGACATGGTCTCGGGCATCACCAGGATGAGCCGGTAGCCGCGCGCCGCCGCCACGAAGGCGAGCGCGATGCCGGTATTGCCGGAGGTCGGCTCGATCAGGGTCGTGTCGGGATTGATCGTGCCTGCAGCCTCCATGGCCTCGATCATGCTGACGCCGATGCGATCCTTCACGCTGGAGATCGGGTTGAAGAACTCGAGCTTGACGAGGATCTCGGCGTCGATTCCGCGCTCCCTGGGCAGCCGATTGAGGCGCACGAGCGGGGTGTTGCCGATGGTTTCCGTGATCGAGCCGTAGATCCGGCCGCGCCCGGGCTTGACGTCTGAGCCCGACAGTTGGGCGGTGTCAGCCATGAATATCCTCCTTCAGATCGGCGGAAATCTAGCCTTTCCCGTACGGAGTGTCGATATTCACCACGATCCACAGGTCATATCGTGAAATCCACCGCAGGGATCGTTTCGACGGCCGATTCCGCCTGCGCCTTCTGGCACAGATCCTCCACCGTGACCTTGTCGAGCTCGGCCAGGAACGCTTCGGTTCCGCGCTGAACCAGGGGCGATACGACGGCCTCGGCAAGGCGCGATTCCGGCACCGGCGAGGATCCGTCCTCCTCCAGGGCCGACATGGCGATGCGCACGATGTCGCCGGCCGTGATCCGGCGCCGCTCGCGGGCCAGCTCATAGCCGCCGCGGGGGCCGCGCACCCCCTTCAGGATGCCCTGGCGGACCAGGGCCTGCAGGACCGGCTCCAGGTAACGTGGAGGCAGGTTGTGCCGGGCCGCGAGCGCCTTGGCCGAAACCGGCATCGGCCGGGCGTGGAGCGCGATGTCCGTGACGGCAGCGATGGCAAGAAGCGAGCGGCGCGAGAGGAAATTCATGCGAGTGCTTCCTTACCCCAGCCCGGTCGATCCGAAGCCGCCCGCCGCGCGGCCTGTGTCGTCGACCTGGCTCACCTCGACCAATTCTACCATGGTGACCGGTGCGACCACCATTTGGGCGATACGCATGCCGCGGATGACGGTGAAAGGCTCGGAGCCGAGATTGACGAGAAGCACCTGCACCTCACCGCGGTAATCCGCGTCGATGGTGCCCGGCGTATTGAGCACGGTCACGCCATGACGGAAGGCCAGCCCGGAGCGGGGCCGTACCTGGGCTTCGAAGTCGGGTTCGAGCTGGAGCACGAGACCGGTAGGCACGAGCGCGCGCTGCATCGGCTGCAGGACGATCGGCGCCTCGGCCGGATGGGCCGCGACGAGATCCATGCCGGCGGCTCCGGCCGTCTCGTAGCGCGGCAGCGGCAGATCGGCCGCATGCGCGAGCCGCTGGATGCGCAGGCGACGGTTCATGACTTTGCCCCCTTGGCCATGGCGCCCAGGCGGTCCACGAGCTTTTTGGCCACGTCGGTTTTCGGCAGGGTCGGCCAGGTCTCCACGTCCGACGCGGTGACGAGATGCACCGTGTTGCTGTCGCCCCCCATGACGCCGCCCGCCGCGGACACGTCGTTGGCCACGATGAGGTCGCAGCCCTTCCTGGCGAGCTTCTGGCGGGCATGCTCGATCACGTGCTCGGTTTCCGCCGCAAAGCCCACCATGAGCGGCGGCCGGTTCTCGGTGCGATGCGCGATGGTGGCGAGAATGTCGGGATTCTCGGCGAGCGACAGGTTCGGCAGCGCGCCGTCCTTCTTCTTGATCTTCTGCTCGCCCGCATTGGCCACGCGCCAATCGGCGACGGCCGCGGCGAAGATCCCGATATCGGCCGGCAGGGCCCTCTCGACGGCCTCCAGCATCTCGCGGGCGCTCTCCACATGCACGGTCGCCACGCCGGCAGGATCGGGCAGCGTCACGGGACCCGAGATGAGCGTGACGCGGGCACCCGCTTCGGCGGCGGCTTCCGCGATGGCATGGCCCTGCTTGCCCGAGGAGCGGTTGGCGATGTAGCGGACCGGATCGATCGGCTCGTGCGTCGGTCCCGAGGTCACGATCACATGCTTGCCGGCCAACGGTCCCGACGGGGCAAGCAGGCGTTCCGCCGCAGCCGCGATTTCGAGCGGCTCGGCCATGCGCCCGGGTCCGAACTCGGCCTCCGCCATGGCGCCGTCATTGGGCCCCACCACATGAACGCCGTCCTGGCGGAGGATCGTCAGATTGCGCTGCGTGGCCGGATGCTGCCACATGCGCACGTTCATGGCCGGAGCGATCAGGATCGGCAGCGTGGTGGCGAGCAGCACCGTGGAGGCGAGATCGTCCGCATGGCCTCCGGCCATCTTCGCCATGAGATTGGCCGTGGCCGGCGCGACGATGACGAGATCCGCATCGCGGGCGAGCTTGATGTGGCCGATATCCGCCTCGTCCTCGCGGTCGAAGAGGTCGGTGTGCGAGCGCTGGCCCGTAAGGGCGGAAGCCGAAAGCGGCGTGATGAAGGCCTGCGCGCCCGCGGTCAGGATGCAGCGGACGGAGGCGCCGCGCTCGCGCAGGCGGCGGATGAGGTCGAGCGACTTGTAGGCCGCGATGCCGCCGCCGATGACGAGGAGGATGCGTTTGCCCGAAAGCGCCGTCATGCGAAGCCCCTGAACAGCATGATCATCAGCGAGGCGGCGATGATCCACAAGGCCGCCACGCCCCAGCGGTTGCCCCGCGCCTCGGCACGACCGATGGCCGCGACGCTGTCCTGGTCGAGGGCCACGCCCCGGGCCGTCACATCCTCGAGCTGGTTGAGCACCCGCTCGGCCCGCAGGGCCAGTTCCGGCAGGTCGCCGATGACGCCGGCGAGCGTCCACAGGCCCCGTCCGGCCTGCTCGGCGCGGCCGAGCGGTCCGAGGTTGCGCTCGATCCAGTCCCGCACCACGGGCTCGGAGGTGGTCCACATGTCGAGCTTCGGGTCGAGGTTTCGGGCCACGCCCTCGACCACCACCATGGTCTTCTGCAGCATGACCAGCTCGATGCGAGTCGCCATGTCGAACAGGGCCGTGATTTCGAAAAGGAGCGTCAGGAGCTTGGCCATCGAGATCTCGTCGGCGCGGCGGTCGTGGATGGGCTCGCCGATGGCCCGGATGGCCTGGGCGAAATCCTCCACCGAATGATGCGGCGGCACGTAGCCGGCCTCGAAATGCACCTGCGCCACCCGAAGGTAATCGCGGCGGATGAACCCCAGGAGGATTTCGGCCAGGAAGCGCCGCTCCTTCATGCCGAGCCGGCCCATGATGCCGAAATCGACGGCCACGAGACGCCCTTCCGCATCCACGAACAGATTGCCCGGATGCATGTCGGCATGAAAATAGCCGTCGCGGATGGCGTGGCGCAGGAAGGACTGGATCACGGTGCGCCCGAGCGCAACCCGGTCGAGGCCCGCCGCCTCGATCCCGGCCAGATCGTTGAGCCGAATGCCTTCGATCCAGGTGGTGGTGAGCACGTCGCGGGCGGTGAGATCCCATTCCGGCTTCGGCACGCGGAAATCCGGGTCGTCCTTCGTGTTCTCCGCCAGTTCGGAGACGGCCGCCGCCTCGAGGCGCAGATCCATTTCGACGGCGACGGAGCGGGCGAGCGCCTCCACGATCTCGAGCGGCTTGAGGCGGCGCGCATCGGGAACCACGCGCTCGAACAGGCGGGCGGCCGCGCGCATGGCCTGTAGGTCGCGGGCGAAGCCCTCGCGCACGCCGGGACGCACGACCTTGACGGCCACCGTCTCCTCGCCTTCCGCCGTGCGGATGCGGGCCCGGTGAACCTGCGCGATGGAGGCGGCCGCGATCGGCTCGCTGAATTCCAGGAACAGCGCGTCGATAGGGCGGCCCAGCGCGATCTCGACCATGCGCACCGCCTCCGCCCGTGGGAAGGGCGGCATGCGATCCTGCAGGCGCTCCAGATCGCGGGCCGCCGCCACGCCGACGATGTCCGGACGGGTCGCCAGGAACTGGCCGAATTTCACGTAAGACGGCCCGAGCCGCGTCAGGGCCTTGGAGAGGCGCGCCGCGCCGTCGCCCGCCTGCGGCCGCTCGATGAAACGCGCTATCCTCAGGCCGAAGCGGGCGGAAGGCGGCAGGGCGCTCGGATCGACGAGCGCCAGGGCGCCTTCGCGGGCCAGGACGAACCCGGCGCGCAGGTTGCGGGCAAGATGAACGAGGCTGCCGATCACGTGTCAGATCTTCCAGCCGGAATGCATGGCGACGACTCCCGCCGTCAGCGACCGGTGCGTCACGCGCCGGAACCCCGCCTCCTCGATCATGCGGGCGAAGGCAGCCGGCGGCGGGAAGCGGCGGATCGACTCCACCAGATACTGATAGGATTCGGCATCCCCCGTCACCATGCCCCCGAGCCGCGGGATGACGTTGAAGGAATAGGCGTCGTAGATCCGGTCGAGGAGGGGCACGTCGACCTTCGAGAATTCGAGGCAGAGGAAGCGGCCGCCGGGCTTCAGGACCCGGTGCGCCTCACGCAGGGCTGCATCGATGCGGGGCACGTTCCGGATGCCGAACGCGATTGTGTAGGCATCGTAGGTTCCGGATTCGAGCGGCAGTTCCTCCGCATTGGCCTCGACGAAATCGATGCGCCCCTCGTAGCGATGACCGGCCCGTTCGGCGCCGACCTTGAGCATCTCGCCGTTGATGTCGAGCACGGTCACGCGGGTTTGTGGGCCACTCTCATCCAGGATCCGGAACGCCACGTCGCCGGTGCCGCCGGCCACGTCGAGATGGCGGAACGGCCGGTCGCGGGGCGGGCGCAGGGTGGACACGAGGGCATCCTTCCAGACCCGGTGGAGCCCGGCCGACATGAGATCGTTCATCAGGTCGTAGCGGCTCGCCACGGAGCGGAAGACCTCGTTGACCCTGCCCTGCTTCTCGCCGAGCGGCACGGACTGGAACCCGAAATGGGTGTTCTCGTCGGTCATGATCTTCACCAAATCTCTCGTCACCCACGGCATCGGACCCGACGGGCCACGCCAGGAAACCCGGATCCGGGTTTCCGCACGATGCACCAATGTCGCGATCCATAGCGGAAGCGGGGCGGGATGGCTATGTAAGAGGTCTCAAGAAGCCGAGAGATGGTTGATGCCCGAACTGCCCGAAGTCGAGACCGTACGCCGCGGCCTGGAGCCCGCCATGGTCGGCGCCCGCTTCACCAAGGTGACCCAGCGCCGGCCCGACCTGCGTTTTCCCTTCCCGGACCGGTTTGCCGAGCGCCTGGAGGGGCAGGAGGTCACGGCCCTGGGGCGGCGGGCCAAATATCTCCTCGCCGATCTCGCCTCCGGCGAGGTGCTGGTGATGCATCTGGGCATGTCCGGCCGGTTCCTGGTCAGCCAGGACGGGGCCACCCGCATGCCGGGAGACTTCCATCACGAGCACGGCGGCCTGGGGGCTCACGACCACGTGGTGTTCCAGCTCTCCAACGGGGCGACCGTCACCTATAACGATGCCCGCCGTTTCGGCTTCATGGACCTGGTGCCCCGCTCCGCCATCGAGACGTCGAAGCACTTCGCCGGCATGGGGATCGAGCCCCTCGGCAACGAGCTCTCGGGCGATACCATCGCGCGGCTCTTCGCCGGCAGGCGCACGCCCCTGAAGGCCGCCCTCCTCGACCAGCGCCTCATTGCGGGCCTCGGCAACATCTATGTCTGCGAGGCCCTGTTCCGCACCGGGCTCCACCCGGAGGCCGCCGCTGGATCGCTTGCGACCAAGACCGGACAGCCGACTGACAAGGCGCATCAGCTCGCCGGCGTCATCCGCGACGTGCTGGCCGAGGCTGTGGAGGCCGGCGGCTCGACCCTGCGCGATCATGCGCAGGTGGACGGCTCGCTCGGCTATTTCCAGCATTCCTTCCGGGTCTACGACCGCGAGGGACAGCCCTGCGTCACCCCGGCCTGCACCGGAACCGTGGCCAGGCTCGTGCAATCCGGCCGCTCGACCTTCTATTGCCCCGAATGCCAGAGGCGCTCCCGCACGTGAACGCGCCCACGGCTTTGCCGAAAGGAGAAGGCAGGGCTGTTCGGATTTGCTCTTGCCGCATCGACCGCCCTCGCCTACCGGTGTCTCATCCAGCGATGAGGAGACGCCGGCATGGCTTTTGAGACCATTCTCGTTGAGACGCGTGGCAAGGTGGGGCTGATCACCCTCAACCGGCCCCAGGCCCTGAACGCCCTCAATACGGCCCTGCTGAACGAGGTGAATCAGGCTCTCGACGGCTTCGAGGCGGACCCGAATGTCGGCTGCATCGTCATCACCGGTTCGGAGAAAGCCTTCGCGGCGGGCGCCGATATCAAGGAGATGGCGGAACTCACCTATCCCCACACCTACATGGCCGACTTCTTCTCCGGTTGGGAGAACGTATCGGGCCGCCGCAAGCCCATGATCGCGGCGGTCGCGGGCTTCGCGCTGGGCGGCGGCTGCGAGTTCGCCATGATGTGCGATTTCATCATCGCGGCGGACAATGCCAAGTTCGGTCAGCCCGAGATCAAGCTCGGCGTGATGCCGGGCATGGGCGGAACGCAGCGGCTGACCCGGCTCATCGGCAAGGCAAAGGCCATGGAGATGTGCCTGACGGGTCGGACGATGGGTGCCGAGGAAGCCGAGCGCTCCGGGCTCGTGGCCCGGGTGGTGCCGCTCGCCGACCTCCTGAACGAGGCTCTGAAGACGGCCGACACCATCGCGTCCATGTCGCTGCCCATCGCCATGATGACGAAGGAAACCATCAACCGCGCCGACGAGGTGTCGCTGTCCGAGGGCATCCGCTTCGAGCGGCGCCTGTTCCACGCCATGTTCGCGACCGCTGACCAGAAGGAGGGCATGACGGCCTTCGTCGGCAAGCGCGCTGCCGAGTTCAAGAACCAGTAGCAAGAACCAGTAGACCGTGATCACCATCGGATTTGACGCGATCGCGGCGCTCGCCGCGGTCTCCTTTCTTGCGGGCTTCGTGGATTCCATTGCCGGCGGCGGGGGGCTCATCACCGTGCCGGCCCTCCTGCTCGCGGGCCTCGATCCCGCTCAGGCGATCGCCACCAACAAGGTCCAAGGTTCTGTTGCCGCAGCCTCCGCCACCTACACCTTCGGGCGCAAGGGGCTGATCGAATGGCGCAAGGCCTGGGGGTTCACCCTGGTGGCGTTTTCGAGCAGCATCGCAGGAGCTCTGTGCGTGCAGTTCCTGCCGCGCTCCGTGCTCGAGGTGATGATCCCGCTGCTGCTCATCGCGATGGCCGTCTATTTCGCGGTCTCGCGCAAGATGAAGGACGAGGACGCTCAGGCCCGTATGACGGCTCTCGCCTTCGGCCTGACCGCACCGGTCGCCATCGGCTTCTACGACGGGATCTTCGGCCCGGGAGCAGGCTCCTTCTACATGCTCGCCTTCGTGACGCTCCTCGGCTACGGGGTGGTGAAGGCGACCGCCCATACCAAGCTCGTCAATTTCGCGAGCAACTTCGGCAGCCTTCTCCTCTACGCATCGACGGGCGCGGTGGTCTGGCCGGTCGGCCTCGTCATGGCCGGTGCCTCCTTTCTCGGGGCGCAGGCGGGATCGCGGCTCGCCATGCGGCTGGGCTCGCGGATCATCCGCCCGCTCCTGGTCGTGGTATCGGGCCTCATGGCGCTCAGGCTCCTGCTCGACCCGGCCAATCCCTGGCGCCAGGCCCTGCAGAAGGCCTCCCTGGCGCTTTTTTGACGCGCAAAGGCCCACGGACGTTGACGTTCGCGGGCATCGCGTCTATAAGCCGCCTCACATGAGCCCGCGCGTCCCGCGGGCTCTTCGGTTTCCATGCAATCAACCGGTCGCTGCCGGAGCTCTCGACGGGCTCGAGCTTGGCGCATCGGAATTTTAAAGAACGAGGATGGGCCATGGCCAACACCGTGTCCGCCAAGAAGATGACCCGCAAGATCGCGAAGCGCACCGCGATCAACAAGTCGCGTCGCAGCCGGATGCGGACCTTCGTCCGCAAGGTCGAAGAGGCGATCGCCGCCGGCAACCAGACCGAGGCCGTGGCCGCTCTGCAGGCCGCCGAACCGGAGATGATGCGCGCCGCCCAGAAGGGCATCGTGCACAAGAACACCGCGTCGCGGAAGGTCTCGCGCCTGGCGAGCCGCATCAAGACGCTGAGCGCCTAAGAAGCAGCCTCCATCGCTGACTTCCATCATCGATCAGACCCGGCCTCGCGGCCGGGTTTTTTCGTGTCTTAAGCCCGATTCCGCCGTCAAATTTTATCCACACCACAGCTTGACTTTATCCCCGCCTGACAGGGTGAAAGCCCCACAAAGCAGATTCAAACTGCACATAAAACACTCAGCGACATCAACAGCTTAGCAGGCAAAGCATCGCAAAGCATCAGAATCACCTCCCGAGTCGAGGCGAATCGGTTCTGAATCAAGATTGCGCAAAGACTCTTTTTTCGGGCTTGAGGACGGACTGTGGTGGAACAGTGAATCAGTTGAAGAGTCAGGACTTTAAAGCCCAGATTCAAAAGCTGTGGACGAGGCTGTGAACGCGACAAAGGGCTTGCAGGCCCCCGCGACTCGACTCGGCCGTATTGCACGCCATCCCGCACCCTGTGTAAGGTCAATTTGCTTCAACGGCTCGCCGTGAAGTCATTCACTCAAAGCTCGAACTAAAGACACCATGTGCGGGGATCAGTCGTTGTTTCATTCTCTCCAGAAGCAAGCGAAGGCTCATCCTTTACCGAGAGGTAAACTTGATAGACCTTGAGTGAAGACGAAGGAGACGGCAGTCAGCGACTGTCTCCACTTAAAAGCGTTCAATAAATCTTTAGTACAATTGGGGGCGCCACGTTTTGGATAACCTGTGAGGCCTTTGTGCCTTGGTGTTCGAAACGGGTCATGCGTGGGGGTTTCCGACCTTAAAGAAGGCGGAACCTCGTGGAGGAACATTGATGTATCGCAGCGAAGATCACCGCACCTTTGCCGCTCCCAGCGAGAACGGCATGGAGTCCCCGGGCGAGCAAACGGCATCGGATGTGTGGACGCGCGTCAAGCGGCGTCTCCGGGCCGAACTGGGGGAGGATATCTTCGCGAGCTGGTTCGGGCGCCTGGAGCTGGATTCGGTGATCGAGGGCTGCGCCTATCTCACCGTTCCCACCCGCTTTCTGAAAAGCTGGATCGAGTCCCATTACGCCGACCGGGTGCTGGCGGTCTACCGCTCCGAGGCCGGCGACGTGGTGCGTGTCTCCATCGGCGTGCGCAACACGCTCGGACGTGATCCTGCGGCCCAGCGCCGGGTCAGCGAAGCTCCCCGTCCGGCTCCGACCGCATCCATGGCGATGCCGAGCCTGACGGGAGAAATTAAGGCGCCCTCCCTGACCGCCCCCCAGGAGGAGCGCGGCGAGAACGGTGATCTCGGCGGAGCCCCACTCGATTCCCGCCTCACCTTTGAAAGCTTCATCGTTGGCCGCTCCAACGCGCTCGCCCATGCGGCCGCCGACCGGGTTGCGCATGCGCAGAACGGCCAAGCCATCTACAACCCGCTTTACCTCCATGCGGGGGTGGGCCTCGGCAAGACACATCTCCTCCATGCCATCGGCCATGAGGTGCGGGCGCAGGGCCGGCGCGTCATCTATCTGACGGCCGACCGTTTCATGTACGGCTTCGTCGCCTCCCTGAAGGCGCAGACGTCGCTGGCCTTCAAGGAACGCCTTCGCGGCATCGACCTACTCATCATCGACGACGTGCAGTTCATTCAAGGAAAGCAGATCCAGCAGGAATTCGGGCACACGCTGAACGCCCTCATCGATGCGGGCCGCCAGATCGTGATCGCCGCCGACCGGCCGCCGGCGGATCTCGAAAACCTCGACGAGCGCGTGCGCTCGCGCCTCGCAGGCGGCCTTGTGGTCGAGGTCAGCGCTCTCGACGAGGCGCTGCGCACCTCCATCCTCACCACCCGGGTCGACGCCCTGAAGACGATCCATCCCACCTTCGAGGTCGGCCCGAACGTGATCGCCTACGTGGCCCGCGCCATTACGGCCAACGGACGCGACCTTGAGGGTGCCGTGAACCGCCTGCTCGCCCATGCGACTCTCACCGGCTCCGCCATCACGCTGGAAACCGCCGAGACCGCGATCCGCGACTTGGTGCGCAACCGGGAACCCAAACGGGTGAAGATCGAGGACATCCAGAAGCTGGTGGCCTCCCGCTACAACGTCTCCCGCTCCGACATTCTCTCGGAGCGCCGCACCGCCGCCGTGGTGCGTCCGCGCCAGATCGCCATGTACCTGTCCAAGGTGCTGACGCTGCGTTCGCTGCCCGAGATCGGCCGCCGCTTCGGAGGGCGCGACCACACCACCGTGCTCCATGCAGTGCGCAAGATCGAGAAGGCCCTGGGCGAAGACCATGCCCTCTCCGACGAAGTCGAACTCCTCAAACGGATGCTGCAGGAATAGGCCTTCGGGATCGCGCCGCCGCGGGCGGACAGGGCCGGGCATCGCCCGGCCTTGCTTTCTCAGGCGACAGAAGCCAACATTGCTGCCCTGCTTGTCCCGTTCGAAGCTCGTCCTTCGCGGGAATGAGCCAAGAATTTCACCGAAACCAGGTGCTAGGTTATGAGAGTTACCGTTGAGCGCGCCGCTCTGCTGAAGGCGCTGGGGCATGTGCACCGCGTCGTCGAGCGCCGCAACACCATTCCGATCCTGTCCAACGTCCTGCTGCGCGCGGACGAGGGATCGCTCCGCCTCAAGGCCACCGACCTCGACATCGAGGTCACGGAGACGATTCCGGCCGAGATCACGGAGGCCGGCTCGACCACGGTTCCGGCCTACATGATCTACGACATCGTGCGCAAGCTCTCCGACGGCGCCCAGGTCTCGCTCGAAATGACCCCCGATATGGGCCAGATGCAGATCCGCTCCGGCCGCTCGCGCTTCATGCTGCAGGCCCTGCCGGAAAGCGATTTCCCGGATCTCGCCGCCGGCGACCTGCCGCACCGCTTCACGCTGGCCGCCGCCGATCTCAAGCGCCTGATCGAGAAGACGCAGTTCGCGATCTCCACGGAGGAGACGCGCTATTACCTCAACGGGATCTATCTCCATACGCTCGATGCGGGCGGCTCCGTCGTCATGCGGGCGGTCGCCACGGACGGCCACCGCCTCGCCCGGGTCGAGATCCCGGCTCCCACGGGTTCGGAAGGGATGCCAGGGGTGATCGTGCCGCGCAAGGCCGTGGCCGAGATCGTGAAGCTCGTGGAGGACGGCTCCGAGACCATCACGGTCGAGTTGTCCTCCGCCAAGGTGCGCCTGACCTTCGACGGCGTGGTGCTGACCTCCAAGCTGATCGACGGCACCTTCCCCGACTACCAGCGCGTCATTCCGGCCGGGAACGACAAGGTCCTCGTGGTCGAGCGCGCCGATTTCTCCAAGGCCGTCGATCGCGTCTCCACCATCTCGTCCGAGCGCGGACGCGCCGTGAAGCTCGCGCTCAACGACGGTCGGCTGACGCTCACGGTCAACAACCCGGATTCGGGCAGCGCCACGGAGGAGATCGAGGTCGATTACGATGCAACCCCGATCGATATCGGCTTCAATGCCCGCTATCTCCTCGACATCACGGCCCAGCTCGACGGCGACACCGCCCTGTTCAAGCTCGCGGATCCCGGTTCCCCGACCATCGTCCAGGACCGGGAGGGCGCGTCGGCGCTCTACGTCCTGATGCCGATGCGGGTGTAAATTACCGGGGGTCGTCAACCCGGACGGACCCCGGTGACGATCAAGAATTGGTTCGGAATTAACCTCCACGTCATCACCGGCACAGGGCCGGTGATCTCGCGTTCATAGGGCGCGACACCATTCCGATCGGGATAGCCGGGCCACGGAGCGGCACATGCAAGGTGCGGCACAACGATCCTGATCCGCTAGGACCGTGCCGACGCTTGATCTTTCGCGTCCGCTCCTGAATGAAAGGGGCGCATGTCCTCCTCGCCCGTTGCCGCTTCCCGAATCGCCCGCTTGATCCTCCAGGATTTCCGCACCTATGCGAGCCTGGATCTCACCGTCTCGCGCCCGCTCGTGGCGCTCGTGGGAGAGAACGGCGCCGGCAAGACCAACGTGCTGGAGGCGATCTCGCTTTTCATGCCCGGCCGGGGCCTGAGGCGCGCCGAGCTCGGCGAGATGGCGCGCAACGAGGGGCCCGGTTCGTTCGCCATTTCCGTGACCCTCGACGCCCCCTACGGCGAGCATCGCCTCGGCACGGGAATCGAGCACCAGCACGAAGGCTCCCGCGCCTCGCGGATCTGTCGCATCGACGGCATGCCCGCCTCCTCGCCGACAGCCTTCGCCGAGTATCTGCGCATCGTCTGGCTCACGCCCGACCTCGATGCTCTGTTCCGTGGCCCCGCCGGTGACCGTCGGCGCTTTCTCGACCGTCTCGTGCTCGCGGTCGACGCGGAGCACGGCACGCGGGTGAACGCGCTGGAGCGGGCGCTCCGCTCGCGCAACCGGGTGCTCGAGGACAATCCGGACGACCGCCTGTGGCTCGATGCGCTCGAGCGCGAGGTGGCGGAACTCGCCATCGCGGTCGTCGCCGCCCGCCGCGAAACCGTGGAGCGGCTGGCGAGCCTCATCCTCGAAACCCGCGAGGAGGAATCCCCCTTCCCCTTCGCCACGATGGGGCTGGAGGGCGAACTCGATGCGCTCGTGACGACCCTGCCGGCAGTCGATGCCGAGGACCGCTATCGGGCGATCCTGCGCGACCACCGCCACCGCGATCGGGCGGCCGGGCGCACCCTTGTCGGACCCCAGGCCTCGGATCTTCTCGTGCGCCACGGACCCAAGGACATCCCGGCGAACACGGCCTCCACCGGCGAGCAGAAGGCATTGCTGATCGGTCTCGTGCTCGCCCATGCCCGACTCGTGGCCAGCATGAGCGGAATCGCCCCCTTCGTGCTTCTCGACGAGGTCGCGGCCCATCTCGATCCTCGCCGCCGGGCCGGCCTGTACGACGCGCTCGAATCCCTCGGGGGCCAGGTCTGGATGACAGGGGCGGATCCGGGCCTGTTCGCCGGGTTGGAGGGACGGGCCGACCTGCTGCAGGTGTCAGCCGGCGTGATCGGACCCATCACAACTCCTTGATGGCGCTCGGGGCCGTTCCGCCTTATGCTGGCCGCAACATTGTCTCTTCGGGCGTCACGACCATGGACCTCGCTGGCCTGCTGCTTTTCTCCTCCGCCCTCTTCATCGCCGCGGCGTCGCCGGGACCGGGCATCGCGGCCATCGTCGGACGTGTCTTGGGCCGCGGGCCCAAGGAGGCCGTGGCCTTCAGCATCGGGGTGGCCCTCGGCGACGTGGTCTGGCTGACCTGCGCGATCCTCGGCCTTGCCGCCCTGGCCCAGGCCTTCCACGAGGTGTTCCTGGTCATCAAATATGCCGGCGCCGCCTATCTGCTCTACATCGCCTACAGGATCTGGACAGCGCCGGCGCTCCCCAAGAACGTGCAGGCGGACAGGCGGGCCGAGCACCCGGCCAAGCTCCTCCTCGGCGGGCTCGCCCTCACCCTGGGGAACCCCAAGACGATCGTCTTCTACCTCGCGCTCCTGCCCACAATCCTCGATCTGACCCGGATCACGCTGCTGGGTTATGCGGAGCTGGTGGCTGCCACCCTGACCGTCCTGGGCGTGGTCTTCGGCACCTATATCGTGCTCGCCGCCCGCGCCCGTCAGCTCTTCACCACCCCGCGGGCGATCCGGATCCTCAACCGCAGCACGGGCGCCCTGCTGGCCGGCGCGGCAGCCGCCGTCGCAGCACGGTGAAGGCCCGGTCGACCTGAGGCAATGAACCGCCCCTGAAACGGCCCGATTCGGCAGTTTTTGGTGGATTTTTCCGCGCCATGACGCGCGCGCGTAGGCGCGTGGGGGTGAAATTTCAACTATTCATCCCTAAATAACTGATCTGACGAATCAAAACCCTGGCGCGCCTGTCCCTTTCCTGCGCGTCTTGAAGGATCCCACATGGCCGAACCTGCTATCAACGTGAATGCCGATGCCTATGGCGCGGAATCGATCAAGGTGCTCAAGGGCCTTGATGCGGTGCGCAAGCGGCCGGGCATGTATATCGGCGATACCGATGACGGCTCGGGCCTGCACCACATGGTCTATGAGGTGGTGGACAACGCTATCGACGAGGCGCTCGCCGGTCACGCAACGGAAGTCACCGTCACGCTCAATGCGGAGGGCTCGGTGACCGTCACCGACAACGGCCGCGGCATCCCCACCGACATCCATCCGGGCGAAGGCGTCTCGGCAGCCGAGGTCATCATGACCCAGCTCCATGCGGGCGGTAAGTTCGACCAGAATTCCTACAAGGTCTCGGGCGGTCTGCACGGGGTGGGCGTGTCGGTGGTGAACGCGCTCTCGACCTCGCTGAAGCTGCGCATCTACCGCAACGGCAAGGAACACTTCATGGAGTTCCACCACGGCGACGCGGTGGCGCCGCTCGCGGTCGTGGGAGATGCGCCCAACAAGCGCGGCACGGAAGTGACCTTCACGCCAAGCCCTGAAACCTTCACCATGGTGGAGTTCGATTACGCGACCCTCGAGCATCGCCTACGCGAGCTGGCCTTCCTTAATTCGGGCGTGCGCATCATCCTCACCGACAAGCGCCATGCGGAGCACAAGCGCGAGGAACTGATGTACGAAGGGGGCGTCGAGGCCTTCGTGCGCTATCTCGACCGCGCCAAGACTCCGCTGATCCAGCAGCCGGTCATGATCCGTTCCGAGAAGGACGGCATCGGCGTGGAGGTGGCGCTCTGGTGGAACGATTCGTATCACGAGAACGTGCTCTGCTTCACCAACAACATCCCGCAGCGCGATGGCGGCACGCACCTCGCGGGCTTCCGCGCGGCGCTGACGCGTCAGGTGAACGGCTACGCGGAATCCTCCGGCCTCACGAAAAAGGAAAAGGTCTCCCTCACCGGTGACGATTGCCGCGAGGGCCTGACCGCCGTCGTGTCCGTGAAGGTGCCCGATCCGAAGTTCTCGTCGCAGACGAAGGACAAGCTCGTCTCGTCCGAGGTGCGCCCTGCCGTCGAGAACGTCATGAACGAGGCGCTCAACAACTGGCTCGAGGAGCACCCGCAGGAGGCCCGCACCCTCGTCGGCAAGGTGGTGGAAGCGGCCGCGGCCCGCGAGGCCGCCCGCAAGGCGCGCGAACTCACCCGGCGCAAGGGAGCGCTCGATATTGCGTCACTCCCCGGCAAGCTCGCCGATTGCCAGGAGCGCGATCCGTCCAAGTGCGAGCTTCTCCTCGTCGAGGGCGATTCCGCCGGCGGCTCGGCCAAGCAGGGGCGCAACCGCGCCTTCCAGGCCGTACTGCCGCTGCGCGGAAAGATCCTCAACGTGGAGCGTGCACGCTTCGACAAGATGCTGTCCAGCCAGGAGATCGGCACGCTGATCACGGCGCTCGGCACCGGCATCGGCCGTGAGGAATTCAACCTGGACAAGCTGCGCTACCACCGCATCATCATCATGACGGATGCGGACGTGGACGGCTCGCACATTCGCACCCTGCTGCTCACGTTCTTCTTCCGGCAGATGCCGGAGCTGATCGACCGCGGTTATCTCTACATCGCTCAGCCGCCGCTCTACAAGGCGACCCGCGGCAAGTCCTCGATCTACCTGAAGGACGAGCGCGCGCTTGAAGACTACCTCATCGGCGAAGGCGTCGAGAGCGCCTCGCTGCAGCTCGAAACCGGCGTCGCTTTCCAGGGCGACCAGCTGAAGGGCCTGATCGACGAGGCCCGCCTCGTGCGGCAGGTGCTCAACAGTCTGCACACGCGCTATAACCGCAAGGCGGTGGAGCAGGCGGCGATCGCCGGCGCGCTCCGTCCCGATGTGGTCGAGGATCCCGACCGCGGACCCGCCGCTGCGGCCTATATCGCCCAACGTCTCGACGCGATCTCGGAGGAGCTCGAACGCGGCTGGTCCGGCGAGGTGCACGAGGGGGGGTACGTCTTTTCCCGCACCGTGCGCGGCGTGACGCAGACCGCGACCCTCGACCAGGCGCTGATCGCCAGCCAGGAGGCCAAGAAGCTCGACGAGCGCGCCACGACCCTGCAGGACGTCTATGCCAAGCCGGCGAGGCTCGTGCGCAAGAACGACGAGATGCAGATCGACGGTCCTCTCTCGCTGTTCAATGCAGTCCTTGCCGCCGGACGCAAGGGTCTGCAGCTCCAGCGCTACAAGGGCCTCGGCGAGATGACCGCCCAGCAGCTCTGGGAGACGACCCTCGACGCCGACGTGCGCTCGCTGCTGCAGGTGAAGGTTAAGGACACCACCGACGCGGACGACCTGTTCGTCAAGCTCATGGGCGACGTGGTCGAGCCGCGCCGCGAGTTCATTCAGGAGAATGCCCTCTCAGTGGCTAACCTGGACGTCTGATCGCTCTGGATGGTCCGACCATCAAGGAAGAAAAAACGGATACCAAAGGCTGCAAAGCTTTCAGCAGGTGTTTCGTCGAGAACCGAGGATTTTCCTTGGTGACCGATAGAACTGACGTCTAGCCATTCTCAGCCTCACGGTACTAACCGTGAGGCTTTTCTTTGTCGGGACGGTATTTCCACGAATCAAGCTCATGGGCGACATCGTTGGGCTCAAGGACGAGTCCACGAACAGTGTTAGATCAATGACATGTTGGTGACCAACGCACCCTTCGGAGAACTGGTATCACAGACGAAGCGGGTCCAGATCGTTTAACGACGACCGCCTCCACGACCTCCGAAACCTCCCCGTCCTCCGCCTCCGAAGCTGCCTCTCGGGGCAAAGCTGCGTTGAGGAGCGAAGGATGCTGGCGACCGGGAGAACTGCGCTTGCGGTGGCCGGAAGGCCTGTCGGCTTGCGATCTGGCGCTGGTTTCCAAGGTTCCGGGTCTGGGCGTCCCGCATCAGGTTCGAGGGCAGCTGCTGGCTGACCGATGGACGCGGTGCGGGCCTCTGAGTCACGGGACGGGGTTTCGCCGCAGGGCGCTGCTGCGCCGCCTGACGCTCCTTTGTCGCCGGACGTTGCTGAGCCGGGCGTTGCTGCGATGCAGGCCGTTCCTGGACCGCGGTCCGCTCCTGTCCTGGCGCGCGGGATCCGGCCGCCGGGCGCTGCTGGGCTTGGGGACGTTGCTGTGCCTGACGATCGCCGGTCGGACGTTGCGTCGCCCGCTCCTGCGCGCGCTCGCGGCTGGGGCCACCTTCGACGCGGTCGCGGCGGGTCTGCTCGCCACCGGAGGCCAAGCGCTGGCCAAGGGCGGCGCCTGCTGCACCGGCCGCGCCCGCTCCCGCGAGCTGCCCCAGGCGCTCCCCGGCACCCCGGTCCTGCAGCCGGTCCCTCCCTTCCGGCGAAAGGCCCTCCCGTCCTTCGCCCCGCTGGAGCAGATCTCCGCGTTCGGGCCGCTGCACATCCTGCCAGCCGCCGTCCCAGCGCTGCCATCCATCACCGCTGTTTCGGTAGACGTTGCCGTCCCGGCCCGCATAGATGTCGCCACGCCGACCCTCGCGGATGAAGCCTTGCCCGTCCGACGTGTTCCAGCGCAGCGCCGAGCCTCCGGTGACGGTGTCCCGCGCCGTCGCCCGCGCCCACTCGGATCCGCGTCTGACCCCGGCCGACTTCCATGCGCCATAGACGTTGCGGCCGCCGGCTATGAAACCGCCTGCATCCGTGCGCGGATTATAGGCTCCGACGAAGCCGGCCGAACCGCGCGGCCCCCAAGCTGCGCCGGCACGACCGTAAGTGCCGGTGGCCGGGTTCCAGGTCCGCGCTCCCGCAATGCCCCTGTACGGGCCATATCCATAGCCGTAGCGGCCGTACATTCCACGGACCGGATTGTAGTAGGCCGCGAGGCCCCAAGTGACGGGCCGTGGGTAGTAGATCGGATAGGCATAGCCTGGCCAGTTGTACCAGTACGGCGGGTAGTTCCACCCGGTGCCGTAGACGTAGGTGCCCCACGCCGGGTAGCCGTAGAGATAGCCCATGGTGTAGCCGTACCAAACTGCATCGGGCTCGGTGTCGTACACATGCACGTAGGTGGCATTGTAGATCGGCGAGGATGGCGGGATGGCATAGATGGCGTCAGGCACGGCACGGGCGAGCTGCCACGGGCCGCTCGGGCTATCGGACACGAACCAGACGCCGTCCTGGAGCAGGAAGTACTGCTCACCAACCCTGATCACCGTGTCGGTCGTGTTGGTTGCATAGGAAAGATTGGTTGTTTCGATGGGAGCGAATTGGGCGTCGCCCGCATAGGCGACCGTCGGCGTGATCGAGCCCGTCTCAACCCGGGCGGTGGTCGGGATGCTGGCCTTGAGGCGCGCCTCGGCGGCCTCCGAGGTGCCGGGCACGGACGCGCGCACGGCGTAATACGGCGCGTCCTCGGGAACGCTCTGGAAGTCAGTGGGCAGGTCGGGCGTGGCGAATGTCCACGGCCCCTCCAGTGCGGCCGCGCGGAACCAGCGTCCCGCCAGGAGCACGTACCATTGCTTGCCGGTCCTGTCGAAGAACACATCCGACTCTGTGTTGGAGGCCCACTGGAGCGAGGTCTTCGGCACGTCCTGGAGCGTGGGCTGCCCGGTGAACAGGAGCATCTCGGCGGGGGCATCGGTGGTGATGACCTTGGGCACCTTACCGTCTGCGTAGGGCTCCGGCGGAACGGCCGCGCGAGCATCGGCCCAGTTGCTGTCGTCCGGAAGGTCGCGCAGCAGCGTCGGCAACTCGGTGACGGCCGTCCATGAATCATTGATGGTGGGTGCGGTAAGCCAGTGCGTGTCGTCGCGCAGGTAGAGGGCTCCCCCTTCATCGATCCGGAAGAGGTCCCAGTTCGTGTTGACCACGAAGGAGAGGCCGGTCTTGCCCTTGACGGGCGCAAAGGCGGCCGCGCCGTTGGTCTGGAGCAGGATCGCCGGCGTCGTCGAGACGAGGATCCGCGGCGGATCGGCCTTGAGCCCGCTCACGTCGGTCATGCGCTTCTGCTCGGCGAGGCTGGCCGTCACGCGGGCCTCCGACACGGTGATTGGACCAGTCGGCAGGATCTTGCCTGTTTCCACAGCAAGCGCCTTCAGGTCGTCACGGCCGAGGCCGGAGAAGTTCAGCTCGGTGACGGTGACGTCGGAGATGACCACCTCGCCGGCATCCTCGTCGTATGAGGTCGCGCCTTTGAGCCCGATCACGCCGAAGACCGGATTGCCGTCCGCCGTTCTCAGGTATTGAGCCGCAACCAGCGCCTCGATGGTCTTGAAGTCGGTCCATTCGGTGAACTGCGGCTGAAACAGCACCATGCGCCCTTGGCCGACGTCGTAGGAGCGCGGCCAGGCATCGGGTTCCCGGCTCTCCTCCAGGTAGCGCCCGCTCACGAAGCCGCTTCGCCCATCGACTGTCACGGCGCACCAGCTGCCCGAGTCCTCGCAGTCGCCCATATCGACGGCGGTGCCTTCCGGGAGCGTCCGAATGGATGCGAAGTTGGTGCCGGGGCCGGAGCGGAAGTTGACATTGGAGGTGGTCACGCCTGGTGCGGCGAGCGCAGGCGCGGTGGCGATGATCGGAGCGAGTGCAAGCGCGATGACCTGGCGCATCAGAGGTGACTCCTGCATCGCCCGGCATCAGGACGTTCTCAGCGCCGGGAAGTCTCTACGGTTCAAGCCCTCCGACCGGACGCATCGAACGAGCCCCGGTCCGACGCAGTCCGTCACCGGGGATCACTGCACCGTGCTGAGGGCCCGGCCGTCTGGAACGCTACAGAAGCGACCGCCCACAAGGGGCGCCGAACTGGCCAAGGCGCAGGTTCGTCCCTGCGTCACGCTGGAGCCGCCACCGCGTTGGGCATCGGCCACGGCGCGATCAGGAGGATGCTTGCTGCGAGCAGACCCAGAGCCAAGAGGATCCTGTTCATCGACATCGCCTAGCCCAGCGCACCGCTCCGAACCGATCCGGTCGGGATCATGGAAATCCATTATGATCACGCCCCACAATCGTGCTTGACTGTTTGGGACAAGCGCTTGGCATTTGTGGCCAGAGAATTTCACCGGACTCCTGCCTGTGCCGACGGGACGCCCCTGACCGCTGCGTAGAGAAAGACTGTGGGATCCCACGTCACAAAACGCATTCTCTGAGCGCTTCGCGAGACACCTGCGGGGGGCGACCTCTCGACCTGGCCGATCTGCGCAAGAATGCTCACCCTTGCCGAAAGTGGGATCGGCAACGGAAGTCTGGCTCGATCAAAGAAGCCATTGGCCCATGACAGCAAGGCGGGTGAAGGCAATCCCCGCTAGAACGGATCCCGTCGGTCCGTAGGGGCAATCCCGGTGCCGAACCCGCCCACTCGCAAGGAGTGCCACCAAGAGCGCCATCGGGTGCGCGGGATTTCTTTCCATCACCAATTTATTCCCTCTGACTGTTTCACGCCGTCGATGCCGCGCTTCTACTTTGATCTTTCCCTGCGCGCATTTTTTCGACCGCGATGAGTTTGGCTCCGGGATCGAAAGCCTCGATGTGGAAGAGACCGGGGATAGGCGCAGTGCAGGCGAACTGACGCGGGATCGGCTGCTCCAGTCGCAGATTACAACTCCCGAGACCGTTCGGGTCGAGGTCAGGAATGAGTATCGAAAATCGGTCATCGTGGTGACTGTTTCCATCCACGTCGGGCGGGCTGGGCTGACACCGCCGCTCATCAGGTGAGGGGCGATCCCGTCTGTCCAGCAAGTCGGGCGTCATCAAACGGGTTGCTGGCTTATGACCGCAAGCCGGCGGGCTGTTGCCACCATTAACACGCCAGCAACATCGCCCAGTGCCATAAGAATCTCGGGAGACCTATGAAGACAACAGCAGAATATCACCAACACGCGGAGGAGTGTCGGCTTCTTGCCCGGCACTTGCCCGAAGGAGAGCAGCGTAATCAGCTTTTGGAGATGGCGAGAACCTGGGAAAGCCTCGCCGAGACCCGGAAGGCGTTGATCCGCCGTCATCCCGAACTCAATACGGAGAAGGCCTCAACCACGGCACAGTCTGAGGCGGAATAGCGGGCCCGCATGAAAGCAACGGACCTGCAAGAATGGGCAACCCGTCAATGAAGGGATCGCAAGCGGCGCATGGCATCCTGGACGAACGCGACGGCAGCAGCCAATTCGTCTTCGTCGAAGTCGTGGCACCCGATGCTGTCGATGACGGCACCGGTCCCCAATGCGCGAAGCTCCAGCCAGAACGGCGGCATTCCATCCTGATCGGCCCCGTAAGCCTCCGTCAGGCTGAACTCAAGATGGCCGATACGTGCAAGCATCACTGTCTGGGCTGCCGCTCCGTAGTCTGCCCCGACGGCGAGCTGGACGTAGGCCCGGATGAGCTTCTGCTCGATCCAGTCGGGGCACAACTCGGAATACGCGGCATGACCCGCGAGCACTGCACGCGACTGTGACATTCCACTCTCCATTGGGTTCACGACATCCAGCGGCCCAAATGGACACTTACAAGCTGTCTGCTGGGGCAGCTTTTCCCGCCTGGAATGTCGATGGCCGGCCTTATAGCCGAGACTGAGCTTCGATGGATTGCCCTCGTGGGACAAAGGCTTGTTGAATCGGGCCGCCGGTGTACGATCAGGGCGGCGGATTCTGCGAGGGGGCCCGTGTCATCATCCGTGAGAACCCATGGGGCGGTGCCGCCCAGCGCCGGTGGTGTCATGGCCCGCCTTGCGGTGGCCCACCTAATCACCGCGGGCGTTGATCCGGCTCTCCTCCTCCGGCAGGCGGGAATCGCGCTCGCGCAGATTGACGATACCGAGGCCGAGATCGCCGCCGACGCGCAGGTCACGCTCCTCAATCTGGCTGCAGATGCACTCCGGGATGACCTGCTCGGATTCCATCTCGCCCGGGAGTTCGAACTGCGGCAGGTCGGGCTGCTCTATTACGTGCTCGCCTCGTCCGAGGTGCTTGGCGATGCCTTGGCTCGGGTCGAACGCTACAGCACCATCGCCAATGAAAGTCTTGCGCTGAGCCGGCTCCCGGCGCGCGAGGTGGGAATCGGCTTCAGGTCTGTCGGCGTCCCACGGCGCGCCGACCGCCATCAGGTGGAGTTCTGGATCACGGCGCTCGTACGGGTCTGTCGGCATCTGACAGGCTGTGATCTCAAAGTGTCTCGAATCGCCATGGTCCATCCCCGCTGTGCTGCATCGACTGCCATCGAAGACTATCTCCAATGCTCAATAGCGTTCGGAGCCGGAGCGGACGAGATCGTGTTCGCATCCGATGCACCCCGGCTTCCGCTGATAAACGCGGACCCTTACCTGAACAAGGTTCTGGTTCGCCACTGCGAGGAGGCGCTGGCCCAGCGTGCGCGGACTGTCGGACGTCTCCAGGCTCGTGTTGAGAACGCCATCGCGCCATTGTTGCCGCATGGTCGAGCACGTGTGGACGAGGTCGCGCGGAGCCTCGGCATGAGCCGGCGGACGCTGGCGCGACATCTGGCGACGGAGGGCCTGACCTACACCGAAATCCTGGAAAGGACTCGGAGGGACATGGCCCAGCATTACCTCAAGGATCCGGACCTGCCGATCTCACGCATTGCCTGGTTGCTCGGCTATCAGGAAGCCGGTGCCTTCACGAACTCCTTCAGGCGTTGGACGGGCGTCACCCCGACCCGGATGCGTACTCGCCATCAGAGCGATGTAACGGGAGGCCGACAGTGACCGGTGAGCGGGCTATATGACAGTCGGAGTAGGGTCGAGCCTGTCATGTGAAAGGCCCAATCGCGGGCATCTCAGTAAATGTCTGCGAACACTGGTCGCCTGCCTCCTTTTCGTCTGAGACCTGGTCCGCTCAGAACGCATCAACACGATCATCGTCGGCGTCCGGGTCGTCGAATCCGAATTCATGGCAGCTCAGTCCCAGCCGAGTGGCCCGAATGTGGAAGAGAAAGAGACGCATGCGGCCTCTCCGTCTCCGTTCAAGCGCAAGACCATGCTCGTCGGCTGAGGTTGGATCAGAACGGAGGTTCATGGAAAGGCCGGTCATGGCGCCCGGAGTTCCAGATGCAGAGGAAACGGGATCGGCTCCTGCCTTGAGATTGCCTGACTCGACATGTCAGCTCACTTTAGAATGATCATAATCGTACGGTCGGGGACATGCGGGCACCACTTCTCAGGCGGGCGAACGGTCGACCATGTCCTGGTCGCTGGTTTC